>DASXCO010000182.1 GCA_036491125.1 Acidimicrobiales bacterium
GGATCAGCGGCTGTCAGGAGCTCCTGGAGCAGCTCCTCGATCCGGGATCCCACCTCGGTGAGGTCGGGTGGTTCGGGCATGGTTCCTCTTCGCGTGGACACTCCGTACGCGCGGCTAGGGCGTGTTCATCATCGTGGGCGAATGCAGTTTCTTCAACACCTTGCCCTTGCCGAGGAACATGTGGACCCCACAGGGCAGGCAGGGGTCGAAGCTCCGGACGGTGCGCATGATGTCGATTCCCTTGAAGTTCTCCGGCTTGTTCTCCTCGAAAATGGGGGTGTTCTGGACCGCGTCCTCGTACGGCCCCGGTGTCCCGTAGGAGTCGCGCACGCTGCCGTTCCACGGGGTCGGTGGGTACGGGTGATAGTTGGCGATCTTTCCGCCCCTGATGACCATGTGGTGGGAGAGGACGCCGCGCACGGCTTCGGTGAAGCCGCAGCTGACGGCCTCGTCCGGTACCTTGAACGGCTCCCAGGTCTTGGTGTTGCCGGCGCGCACCTCGCCCAGCGCCTGCTCCACGAAGTGAAGTGCGCAAGCGGCGGAGTACGCCTGGAAATAGGTACGGGCCCGGTCTCTCTCGATGGCGTTGCTCCACTGGGGGATCTTCCACTCGAACCTGGCCTCGGGCTTGGTCATCGTCTTGGGCAGGTTGATGACCACGCTGTTGCCGGTCGCCTTCACATAACCGATGTCGACGAGCCCCGAGAGGGCCGTCGACCACAGGCGGGCGATGGGACCGCCGCCAGTGTCCAGGGCGAGGTGGTCCTTGCCGTCGAACCAACGAGGTGACATCACCCAGCTGTACTTGTCGTCGAAGTCCCTCTTCTGGGGCTTGGGGATCGTGTGCTGGTTCCACGGGTGGCGACGGTCAACGGGGTTCCCCAATGGGTCCCGGTTGACGAACATCTCCTGGTCTTCCCAGTCCTCGTAGTACGAGCTGCCGAGGAGGATCCTGATGCCGAGGTTGATGTCCACCAGGTCGTTGGTCACCAGCTTGCCGTCCACGACCACGCCGGGGGTCACGAACATCCTGCGTCCCCAATCGGTCATGTCGCGGTACTGGAAGTTGCAGTACTCGGGATCGTTGAGGCTGCCCCAGCAGCCCAGGAGCACGCGACGCTGCCCGACCTTCTCATAACCCGGGAGAGCCTCGTAGAAGAAGTCGAAGAGATCGTCGTGCATGGGCACAGCACGCTTCATGAACTCGACGTACCGCATCAACCTGGTCAGGTAGTCGGTGAAGAGCTGGACGGTGGCCACCGTCCCCACGCCACCGGGGTACAGGGTCGAGGGGTGCACGTGCCTGCCCTCCATCAGGCAGAACATCTCCCTGGTCTCGCGGCTCACCTGCAGGGCTTCGCGGTAGAACTCACCTTCCAGGGGGTTGAGCGACCGCATGATGTCCCCAACCGTCCGGTAGCCGTGGTCGCCGGCATGGGGCGCCGCGGTCCTGTTGGCCATGTCCAGCACGCCCGGGTTCGTCTCCTTGACCATCCGCTCGCAGAAGTCGACCCCGACCAGGTTCTCCTGGAAGATGTTGTGGTCGAACATGTACTCGGCGGACTCACCGAGGTTGACGATCCACTCCCCGAGGTGCGGCGGCCGTACGCCGTAGGCCATGTTCTGGTTGTAGCAGGAGCAGGTGGCGTGGTTGTCGCCGCAGATGCCGCAGATGCGGCTGGTGATGAAATGAGCGTCCCTCGGGTCCTTGTCCTTCATGAAGATGCTGTAGCCGCGGAAGATCGACGACGTGCTGTGGCACTCGGCGACCTCTTTCTTGGCGAAGTCGATCTTCGTATAGATGCCGAGGCTGCCGACGATCCTCGTGATCGGGTCCCATGACATCTCCACGAGCCCGGTGCGAGCCTCGTCGGTCTTCTCTCCCCTCAGCTTCGTCGCCATCTCCTCATGCCTCCCTTGGGCGCCCTGCTTGCTGGTGGTCAGTTGTGTCCCGGTTGCTCGGTTCTCGTCGGCGGCTCACCACGGCGACCGGTACCCGGTCGTCAGCTCGCGGCCCCGTTTGCGCCACTTGGGCTCCTCGTCGACGGTCTTCTCGGTCACGCCGCGAAGGGTGCGGATGAGCCTGCCGTAGATGCCACTGGCCGTGGACGACACGTGGGCACCAGGGGGTTCGTCCATGAACGGCATGAACTTGTCAGGGAAGCCAGGCATCGTGCAGCCGATGCAGATGCCCCCCACGTTCGGGCATCCACCGATGCCGTTGATCCATCCCCGCTTGGGGACGTTGCACTTGACGACCGGCCCCCAGCAGCCGAGCTTCACCAGGCAGGTCGGCGAGTCGTACCCGGTGGCGAACTGACCCTGCTCGTAGTAGCCGGCGCGGTCGCAGCCTTCGTGCACGGTGGCCCCGAACAGCCAGCGCGGCCGGAGCGCTTCGTCCAGGGGGATCATCGGAGCCTGCCCGGCGGCCTGGTACAGCAGATAGAGGATCGTCTCCGAGAGGTTGTCCGGGTGGGTCGGGCAACCGGGCACACAGACGATCGGGAGCCCGGCCTTGGATTTCCAGTCCCAACCCAGGTAGTCAGGCACCCCCATGGCGCCAGTCGGGTTGCCAGCCATGGCGTGGATCCCCCCGTACGTGGCGCAGGTACCGGCGGCCAGGATGGCCAGGGCCTTGGGAGCGAGCCGGTCGATCCACTCGCTCGTGGTCATGGGCTGGCCGGTAGCCGGGTTGTTGCCGAATCCGCACCAGTAGCCCTCTGACTTGATGGACTCGTTGGGGATGGATCCCTCCACGACCAGCACGAACGGCTCGATCTCTCCACGATCGGCCTTGTGGAACCACTCGATGAAGTTGTCTGCCCCCTGCTCCGGGCCACACTCGAAGTCGATCAGGGGCCAGTGCACGGCGACCTTGGGCAGCCCCGGAAGGGCACCGAGGGCGATCTCCTCGATGGTCGGCTGGGTTGCCGAGGTGAGGGCGACCGAGTCACCGTCGCAGCTCAATCCCGCATTGATCCACAACACATGGACCACGGTCTCATCGGGTGGGGCCTCTACCGTCGTCACTCCGCACCTCCCGCGCTCACCCAACGCCGACGGCAGACGACCCTGCGTGCGCCACCCCGGACGCGCCCGACTCGACGAAGGTCTGCGCTTTTATTTACTGCCGTCCTCAGACCTCGTCAATGGGTGCGTTCGGTACCCATTCGCTCGGGAACGGGATGCCGGACATCCCTCAACGCCCTCGCTCGGACGAGGAGACCGCGGCCTGACTGGGTTGTCCGGACGGTCGTCGGCGAGTCCGGTCAGGCGCCGCGGGAGGGGGGGTCCATGCCGGACACGGGGCTCCGGAGGCGGCCGAGGAGGTCGGTGACCGTCTGGGGCCGTTGGCTCTCCGGAGCCAACGACTCGCCCAGGCTCTGGAGCGCATGGCTCAGGTACGATCGTGTCGCCGAGACGAGGGCCTCGAACTCCTGCGAATCCCGCAGCGCCTTGATGGACTCCACCACCTCCTCGAGTCCCTCCACGCCCGCCCTTGCCCCGAATGCATATCCAACGGCGAAGGCGGCGAGGATGCCCACGGCCTTCAGATCGCCAGTCCGGCCTCGACGTGGAGGTGGACTCTCACGTCCGGGTAGATCTTGAGCAGAGGCATCGTCGGAAGGGACATGTCGAAGTCACGGACGTCGAAGACCTGTTCGCCCGTCACAATCATCGTGCGCTGGTCGAGCAGGGCCGCGGTCACGGCACCACCGAGGCGCCGGGTCATACCATGGAACGTCACGTCGCCTTCGAGCTGGTAGCGGTTGCCGTCTCCCATCCGGGACAGGTGATGAAGATTGACAACGGCAGTCGGGAAGCGACGGGCATCGGCTCGGCTCAGGAGCTCGGCATCGTAGAGAGCATTGCCGGAGCTGAGCTCCTCGAGCGAGACCTCGAGCCAGGCCGTTGGGGAGCTGTCCACAGCGACCAGCCCGTCGAAAAGCTCGACGTCGAGCCAACCCCGCACCCCATTCGTCCCGAAGGCAATCGGTCCGATGCTGGATCGGGCCTCGATCACGACGGCCGACCGGTCGTTGATGACGTCGAACCGGTGCCGCTCCCTTACTGGGGCGACCTCGTACGAGTGTCCGGAGCCGTTGACCGATTCGTCTGATGTGTCCGGCCCCGGTTGCACCACCGCCTCGCCGGGTGTCGACTCGACGACGGCCAACCTGCCGGCATTGCAGTACCAGTACTTCTCGAGCACCAGATCGAGGCAGGCCCGTTCCTGGGCGATCACCGACATCCAGGCCTCTAAGGCTTGCTGTCCATCGGCCGTGAGGGCGTACACGTGACGCGCTGAACCGGCTGTTGGTGGCTCGAGCCAGGAGCGGACCAGACCGTCACCTTCGAGCTCGGCCAGGGCCCGGTACACCTGGGGGCGTTCGACAGGGCCGAACCCGAGGGCCGTGAGCGGGTCGATCAGCCGATAACCGTGACGGGGCTTCTCGGCGAGGAGGAGGAGAATGGCCGGATAGAGAAAGTGCCGGGGCGGCACCAGGGTGAACTGGCAACGGGTGGACGGCAGACGATCAGGCCCCATCGCGTCCTCGGTTGCTCGACGACTCGGCGTCGTCATCCCTGCTCTTCATAGCTGGAGGAGGCAGGAGGTGTCAACGGTGGCGACGGCGACGCCTGTCTCTCCGAGGACGTGGACCGCATCCCGGATCGTTCCCGTCGCCTGGAACCGTGCCTCCGATCTAGGATGGCGAGGGTGGTCTCCAGCAAGGAGGTCACTCGAGGAGGGCCGTTCATGGAGCTCCGGTTGAACGGGTGGCGGCACGATCCGGGCGGCGTGCAAGCACCTCGGCCATGAGCGTGCAGAGCGCCGCCGCCCCGGAGTTCGCCCGTCGCGCCACGCCCGGCACACGCCTTGCGGAGGACGCTGAGCGGATTGCGCTCGCCTGTCACGACATGTCACTGAGGTTCCACCGAGGGGGGAAGCTCGTCGTGTTCGGCAATGGCGGCGCGTCCACCGATTCGCAACACATCTCAGTTGAGTTCGTCCACCCCGTGCTGGTGGGAAAGCGGGCATTGCCAGCGCTGTCACTCACCAACGATGTCGCGACAGTGACCGAGGTGATCCGAGAGCGGGGCTTCGTCGAGGTCTTCGCCCACCAGATCGGCCAGCTCGCCACCTCGGACGACATCGCCCTCGGAGTCTCATACGACGGGAAGTGCGAGAACGTCCTTCGGGGCTTGGAGCGGGGGCGGGAGCTGGGGCTCTTGACCGTCGCCCTCACCGGTGGCGAGGGGGGCAGGATCGCCACCAGCTCAGCCGTGGACCACGCCTTCGTGGCGCCTTCCGACGACCCGTTGGTCGTGAAGGAGCTCCACGTCACCATCTATCACATCCTCTGGGAGCTGGTGCACGTGTTCTTCGAGCACCCCGGCCTGCTTGACCCGGGGACCGCACAATGACCGGCACGATCGGCGCATCCGACTCGGACCCTCGCGGTATCTCTCCCGAATGCGACGACGACATCTGCATCACCTGCTCCGATCAGGGGACGGCTGTGCGCCTGGTCGAGTTGCTGGGCGACGGCCTGGCCCTCGTCGACACCGGGTCGACCATCGAGCAGGTGAGCGTCGCGCTCGTAGACGCGACCGTCGGTGATCGCCTCCTCGTGCACGCCAAGGAGGCGATCGCCGTAATGGAGGGCGGATGACACGCGAGGGGAACGTCGTTCCCGCAGGCGTCGAGTCCCTCTACCCGTTCCTCTACGAGACCGAGACCAGCTTGAGCTCGGTGCTGGAGGAGGTCGCCCGTTCGACCAACGAGAAGGCGGCCGAGATCGTGGCGCTTCGCGCGACCGTCGCCGAGCGGTACGGAAGCCTCCTCGGCGAATGCGCAGACCGAATGGCGAGGTCATTCGCAGACGACGGCCGGTTGCTCGCCTTTGGCAATGGTGGGAGCAGCACCGACGCCCAGGCCGTGACCCAGACATTCTTGAGCCCGCCCTCCGGAAGCCCGCTGCCCGCCCTCTGCTTGAGCAACGACATCGCGGTGCTCACCGCGCTTGCCAACGACATCGGTTTCGACGTGGTCTTCGCCCGCCAGATTGCCGCCTTGGGTCGCCCGGGGGACATCGCGCTGGGCATCTCCACCAGTGGCGGGTCAGAGAACGTGCTCGCCGGCTTCGCCGAGGCCCGCCGTCGCGGTCTCCTGACGATCGGGCTCGCCGGCTACGACGGGGGGAGAATGAGGGAGGCCGGCACTGTCGACTACCTGTTCGTGATCCCCGCGTCGTCGGTGCACCG
>DASXCO010000183.1 GCA_036491125.1 Acidimicrobiales bacterium
GACGCATCGATCGGCTTGTACTCGAGGTTGGCCGATGCCATCTCGCGCCCCCAGAACGTCGACGGGACCCGAACCGCAGCCTCTCGATTGTCGGGGCCCCAGCACACGTAGGCCGAGCTCCAGTGTTCGGGAAGGAGGCGCTGGAACGAGTTGAAGCTCGGGGCCGTCAGGCCGAGGAGGCCCGGAAGGTGGGCCAGGATACCGGCGACGAAGTACTCCGCGAGGCCGGACAGACCGTAGCGGCCGGCGTCGTCGTGGAAGAGATTACGGCGCAGAGCGCTGTCCCAGAGGCTGAGATGCACGTGGGCGCCGTTTCCCGCCTGGTCGGGCCAGGGTTTGGGGGCGAGGGAGGCGACCACGCCGTGGCGAGTGGCCACGCCCCGAATGGTCTCCCGGACCAGTACCTGGATGTCGGCGGCCTGGACCGCTGGGTGAGGGGAGACCGAGAGCTCGTGCTGACCGTGTCCGAGCTCGGAGTAGTACTGCTCGACGGCGATGTCCTGTTGCTCGAGCGCTTCGACCATGGCGTCGATGACGTCGGCGGCGGCCGCCATCCCGATTGTCGAGAAGCAGAGGCTGTGATCGATGGGAACAAAGGCCGTGCCGTCCTGGAGGGCCAGGCTGAACTCGCTCTCGACCCCGCACGAGAGCACCATGTCGCGATCGGCCAGGACGCCCGCCATCCTGGCCAGGAAGGGACGAGGGCCGGCGTCGTACGGCCGGCCGTCCAGCGCCACGTGGTCGGCCACCATTGCCGCGGCGTGAGGAGCGTAGGGGAGCACGACAAAGCTCTCGGGATCGGGCACGAGGCGGACTTCGCCGACCGGCCCCATGCCCTCCACGGGCTGAAGCTCATCGAGCGAGCTCATCGCCTGCATCGCCACGGTCAGCCCCACCCCCGTCCGCATGCGGTCGGCGAGACGATCGATGTGGACTGCCTTGCCCCGCACCGTCCCGCCGTTGTCGCAGTACAGGAAGCGGATCAGCCGCACCCCGGCCTGCCGGCAGGCGTCGACGACCTCTTCGATGCTCCTCGCCGTCGGCCCCCCGGCGCGTTCGGTGCCCACGGCGCGTCACCCTAACAACGGGCCCCGGCAGCCCAGGGGACCCAGTGGTGGCTCTCTTCCGGTCCCGCACGGCGACGTCAACTACGATGCAGGAAACACGGGCTGTGGCGCAGCTTGGTTAGCGCGCTTGACTGGGGGTCAAGAGGTCGCCGGTTCGAATCCGGCCAGCCCGACCAGAGGCCCCCAATCAGTTATCCGGGCTCGCCACCCCACGCACAATCATCTGCACCCGCTCGTCTGCCGCTATCTCGCTGGCCCGGCCCGAAAGCTCGATGTTGCCCCGCTCCATGACGTAGCACCGGTCCGACCGGTCGACAGCCCGCTCGACGCTTTGCTCAACGACCAAGACGCCGATACGGGCGTCCCTCAAGTTGGCAAGAGCCGCGTAAATTGTCTGCACAACGGTGGGCGCCAGCCCTGAGGTGGGCTCATCGAGGAGAAGGACGCCGGGCTCGCTCATGAGGGCTTGGGCGATCGCTAACATCTGCTGCTCACCCCCGCTCAGATGCCCGGCCATCCGGGTCTGGTAAGCCGACAGCACCGGGAACTGGTCGAAGGTCCTCTCTAGTCCAGCTGTGAGTGCTTGGGGCGAAATGCGGCGCCGGCGCGAGAACGCCCCGAGACGAAGGTTCTCAAGCACGGTGAGAGCCGTGAATACGCGGTGGCCCGCGGGGACGAAGGCTAGGCCGGCGGCCACGATCTGGGCCGGTCGAAGGCGAGCGAGGTCGGTCTTGTCGAGCATTACTCGACCGGTGAATTCACCGCGGCGCATCCCAGCAATAGCGGCGAGCGTTGTCGTCTTTCCTGCGCCGTTTCGACCCACCAAGGCAACGATCTCACCCGGGTTGACCTCCAACGAGACGTCCGAGACAACCTCCATTCCTCCGTAGCCCGCATGGAGATCCTCTACCTTGAGCCCCACTCCCTCGCCAGGGGCCGTCACCGCTCGATCTCCGCGACCTCGGTGCCCAGGAATACCCGAGCCACCTCGGGGTGCCGGCGGATCTCATTCGGCGAACCACGAGCCAGCTCGCGCCCACGGTGGAGGACTGTCACTTCGGCGGCGACTTCCAAGACGAGCGGAACGTTGTGCTCGACGAGGAGTACTCCGACGCCGTCATCGACAACCGCGTGGACAGCCTCGGTCAGATGGTCGAGCTCTATGGGGCTGAGTCCAGCCGCGGGCTCATCGAGCAGGAGGAACTGGGGTTCGAGGGCGATGGCGCGAGCCAGCTCAACGAGACGGCGAGTGCCGTGGGGTAACTCGCCTGCTAGCTCGTCGGCTAGGCGGCCGAGGCCGAGGCGCTCAAGGGCGGCGAGGGCCTGCTGGCGGGAGGCACGGTCGGCCCGCCGACCAGCTGGCAGGCGGACCATCGACGCCACGCCGGAGCAGGGACGGGACACCTCAGCGGCGGGCATCACGTTGTCGACAACCGTGCCCCGCTCGAGCAACTTGGGCGTCTGGAAGGTACGAGCCACGCCCCTTTGGGCCGCGTAGTAGGCGGGTCTGCCGTCGAGACGGTCATGGCCAATTCGGACTGATCCCGCCTCGAGCCGGTAGAAGCCAGAGATGAGGTTGAGCATGGTCGTCTTGCCTGAGCCGTTCGAGCCGATCAGCCCGTAAATGGAGCCCGGCTGTACCACGAGGTCGACTCCGTCCACTGCGACGACCCCACCAAAGCTGCGGCGGACGGCCTCTGCGACCAATGGCCCTCGCGTACGCTCCTCAGTCGATGCCGGGGCCCCCGCCCCGAGCGGATCGACTCCGGCCTCGAGACGAGGGCGTCGAGCCGACGCCACTGCGGCCCCGAGAGCTGAGGGAGTAGCACGCGCCGCCGCTCCCGCTTCGCCCGCGGTCGGACCGAGCGCCGGCCTCAAAGGGGCCCGTGGTCGCAGTGCCGGGACGCGATGGACCAGCCAGGCGCCCGTACCGACGAGGCCGTCGGGTAGCAGGATCGCAAATCCAATGAGCAGTACGCCGAAGATGATGCCCTCATACTGAGCCAGTCCCCCGAGGAACTGGCTCAAGCCCAGGATCAACAGTCCGCCCACAACCGGCCCAGTGACGCTGCCCAGCCCTCCGATTACTACTGCGGCAAGGAGATTTATGGAGAGAGTAACGCTGACGCTGCCGGGGCTGATGAACTGCTGGGTGTAAACGTAGAAGGCTCCACCCAGACCAGCAGGCAGGGCGCTCAGAAAGAAGGCCAGAAGCTTGGTTCGGTACCCGGCGATCCCGAGCGAGGCCGCGAGCTCCTCGCTGGTTCGGAGGACCACGAAGCGGTGACCGACCCGGGAATGAAGAAGGGCCCACGACATCAAGACCAAGACCAGCACGACAGCCAAGCTTGTCTCGTACAGGGGAAAGCCTTGAGGGCTCTGGTTGAAGGCGGGGTTAGCAACCAACGAGATACCGCTCGTCTTATTGGTCACGGCGAGCTGGCTGACAACGATGGGCACCAGCAGGGCGAAGAACAGTGTCATGTTGGCCAGGTAGAAGCCGCCTACCCGCAAGGCCGGCAAGCCGACCACCAGCCCGAAGATCCCTGCCGCCGCCACCGCGGCGAGACACATGAGGAGAAGGCCGACCTGGTGGGGATAGTCGTTTGCGAGAACGGCCGCGGTGTATCCGCCGACAGCGAAGATGGCTCCTGGACCGAGGGAGAGTTGGCCGGCGAAGCCCGTCACGATGTTGAGTCCGATGGCGACGAGCACGAGAGACAGGATGTATTCCAACTGGTCGAGCAGGTAAGTCTGAGCCTGCAGCAGGAAGGGAAGCACGACCAGGCCGAGTGCCAACAGCACCCAACCGCCCAGGCCCGCCAGGCTTCGTCGCTGCTTCGGGGTCACACCTGTCGCACCCCCCGGGCCCCAAACAGGCCCGTGGGCCGGAAGACGAGGACGATCATGAGAAGCCCCAGCCCGGCCAGCACGTCGTAGCGAGCAGTCACGTATAGATCAAAGATCTGCTCTCCCACACCCAGAGCCAGCGCTCCCACCAGGGCCCCCCTGATACTGCCGAAGCCGCCGATGGCAAGGGCGATGAAGCCCTTGAGCGTGTAAGCGAGCCCGACGGAGACGTCCGAGAACACGATCGGAGCCACCACAAATCCGGCAACGGCGGCTACCAGACCGCCGATAGCGAAGGCAGCGACACTCACCCGGGTTGGCTCAATGCCCCGCAGCGCGGCCACCTCCCGGTCCTCGGCGGCGGCGCGCATGGCCGTGCCGAACCACGTGCGTCGATAGAAGGCCTCGATCGCTACGGTCACCAGGACGAGTGCTCCGAACGCAAAGATGAACTTCGGGGCCGTGGTGATGCTCCGGCTCAGGTGGATCGCGGTGCTAGCAAAGGGGCTGGGCACGGCCTCGGGGGGCCGGTTGCCGTAAAGATTGGTCACCACGGTCTCGACAATCAGGGCGAAGGCCAGAGTGGCGATGAACCACCCGATGTTGTCCCCCGGGCGGCGTATGAAGGGCCGGACCACGAACCGTTCTTCGAACAGGCTGACGACCGGGATCCCCACGAGCACAGCCGCAGCGGCCGCCACCTGGGGCCAGTGCAGGACGTCGAGCAGGTACCACGAGAGCAGTACCCCCAGCATCACCAGGTCGCCTTGGGCCAGGTTGAAGACCCTGGTCGCGTTGTACACGACCGTGAACCCGATGGCGATGAGACCGTAAACCGAGCCGATGGCGATACCGGCGATGACGGCGTTGAGAAAGAGGCTCACAGGGGCCCGCCGGTCACGACGAGGACGGATGGCACGACATGCTCATCGTGGGCCGAGCCAGCTCTGACCGGATCTGCCTCCCGTCACCCGCCTGGGGCGACCAAAGGAAAGTCGAAGGGTCCTAACGGGGTCATCTTGCACATATGGATCTCCGACGGCGGCCACCCATCGTGGTTCGTGGCCGAGAACGTGTAGGCGTACTTGGGCCATGTGAAGGACCGGTTTTGCATCGACTCGATGTTCTGCTTGATGGCGTTCGGATCGAGAGTGTGCGTGCTCTCGATAGCACTCTTCACGATGAGGAGGTCGTCGTTGTAGATGGGCACCGCGGTGTCGGTGGGCGTTACCCCTATCTTCGATGTGACCGATTGCATGAGGTCGGTTACCGACGACGGCGGCTGCTCGCCTGACTGAAGGGAGATGCTGCAGTTGGAATACGTGGTTGGCGCTAGCGAGCCCAGGGACGAATAACCGACTAGGTAGGCCGCGGCGGTTGTGACGATGGGCGGGCTCCAGCCAATCTGGTGGAAGGCGTTGTAGACCTGGCCGAGTCCGCCCTCGGCGAGGAGGGCGACACCGTCCGCTCCGCTCGCCTGGAGCTGGCGGACCTGGGTGGTCACGTCAACAGCCGTTGGTGAGTACGTGACCGGACCAGTCGTCGTCAGGCCAATTGAAGAGGCAGCTGGCTTCAGATCGGCGATCAAGGAGTCGGCGAAGGCCGTGCCGTCGCTGATGATCCCGAGTTTTCCAAGATGCAGCTGGTTCTTGGCAAACTTCGCCATGAACTGGAAGGTCGGCTTGTTCAGCGGATAGTTATCGAAGAAGTAGGGGTAGACGTTTCCATTCGCCCACTGATCCTCTGGCTCGAGCATCACGACTGGGACCCGGCTCTTCATGAAGACTGGAATCGTCTGCTGGTTGGTGGCCGCCGTGCCGGCGTATATGACGGCGGCCACGTTGCTGCTCACCAGCTTGTTCGCCTGAGAGACTGCGGTCGCCGGGTCGCCCTGGTCGTTGAGTGCAATAAGGTTGATCTGGTGGCCAGCGATCCCGCCTGACGAGTTGAGTCGGCTGACCATCACCTGAAGCCCGCTCTGCTGGGCGAGCCCTATGGCTGCGAACGGGCCATTGAGCGTCAAAAGGGCGCCGAGATTGATCGGACCGGCTGGGATGGGTTTCGCGCTCGAGGAAGTCGTCGACGTAGACGAGCTGCCGCACGCCGCAGCTACCAGGGCGAGGACGGCTATCACGGCGGCGAGCCCACGCGGGCGTAGGCGATGCTTACCTCCTCTACTCAGACCCCTGCGTTGACGGAACACTGTGATGACCCAGGACATGACCACCTCCAGCTTTTTCCCGACCGCGGCCGCACCCCTCACCTGCGACCCCCACCCCACCCGTCCCGAACGAGGATCCCCAGCGCAAGGTGCTCCTCGACTGAGTAGCGACAACTGATCGCGAATCGGCCTTGCCCCTGATGGGGGCCTGCCAACTGCGCCGAACCTCTCGTCGCAACCCAATCGTGGCGATATGATACCCCGTCAGAGATCCTGCTTAACGCAAGCCCCGACGCAGCAACTCCAGATGGGCCCCGTCAGGTAAGCACCCCGCCGAGATCGATAAGGGGCGTTCCGAGGCCGCCCGCAGCTTGCCGGCCGACTTGAGATACTAAGGCCATTCGTTTCATTCAGGTTGATTGTCACATTGAGGAAAGGCCTCTGGCCTCCCGCGTGGGCCGTGTCGACGGCGGCGCAAAGCATGGCCGGACCAATGCCGGAAGTCGACAGGTAGGGCTCGAGAACAACCGACCCACGGCGGCGAGCCGGTCACCATCCAACCTGGACGCGTTCTCGGCGGCCGGACAAGCAGGGTCCTGCGCTGCATCGTGCAGAGCTACATGCCCCGCGATTAGGCCGTCATTTGTGGCTACCCAGGCGTCACACTCATAAGGTGGAGCGACAACCACCCTCGCCATGAAGCGTCATATGCTGACTTCCTCGACCCGCTGCAGGGTCGAGGGGCGGCAGGCGGCCCAATCCACCGCGGCCTCTAAATTCGCCCGGGAGCCGGCATGAAGATCTGGGACGCGAGTCGGGCACAGTTGTGGGCGTACGTTATGGGGCACTTCGTGAGCGACGACCAGAAGGCCGAGCGAGCGCATCACCCCGACCGGATCGCCGGGAAGTGTTGCGGGCGGTGTGCTGCGTGAGCCTTCGGGACCGAACCGGCGACTAGGGCTGCGAGCCGGCCGTCCCCTCTGCAACCCTTACCGGCCGAGCGATGCTCGGGGGTCGCGTCCCATGAAGGCGGCGAGGCGCTCCCAGTCGTCGGCGCCGAGAGGCGGCGGCACCTCCGTCCCGAAAGGGGCTCCTGGCTCGACCATATTGCGGTACTGGGGCTTGATCATGGCCCGCGCACCTTCGAGTGCCGGCAGCCCGAGGGAAGGGTCCAACCTGTCGAGCTGTCCCGTGGCGCGGGCCAGGTCCCAGGCGTGGGCGCCCAGCTCGGCCAGGTACATGTCCACCACGGTGGCCCCGGTGTACTCCTCGCCCCACGGCATGGTGAACCACGACGATAGTGCGGCCTCGTCGCCCCACGCCTCGGCCGCCTCCATCGCAGCGCGACGTAGCTGAGCGGGCGCGTCGGACGGCTCGACATGAGGGGACTCGTCTCCCGGCGGGGGTGCCTGCCCTCGGCCGAGAGCGGCCGCCCGGTGGCCCGCTTCGACGAGGTGGTCGATCAGTCCGGCCACGTCATATCTGGGGCATGGCGTCGGGTCGCCGAGCCGCTCGAAGTCTATTGCTGAGACGATTACCGCGGCGTTCTCGTACGAAGCCAACAACCTGCTTCGGCGGTCAGCGTCGGCCATGCAAGTCCTCCTCGGCCACACGGTACCTGAGCCCCTGGCGCCGGTTAGTGAGCGCACAGAATGACGACGCCCCCAGCACTACGACGGGCGCCCCGAATCGGCCACTTGCCCCGCCCGGTTCCCTCCGCCGCCGGCCGGAGGACGCAGAATATTTCGCCCAGGATCCGGCGTACTGGGGCACGCCAAGAGCGGAGCCGTCTGAGTATTAGCGGGCGCGTGTTCGCCACCGGCGACCGTGAAACCTCAAGGCACACCGAGTAGTCGTTCGGGCGTCGTCCGCATCCGCCGCGAGCGAACGTCCCCCAGGTTGGCCCGGACTCGTAGGAACGCCGTATTGTTTACAACGATGGCGACTGGGGGCACGCTCCAGCGGTGGCTCGAGAAGCACGTCTTCAATCCTCCAAACCGCCTGGGGCTTCGACTGGGAATGTCGCCTCGGGCGTTCGCGCTACTCGAGACCACGGGCCGCCGGAGTGGGCAGCGTCGGCTGACCCCAGTGGGAGATGGCCTCGAGGGTTCAACGTTTTGGGTGGTATCAGAGCAGGGCCGGCGATGCGACTACGTGAAGAACCTAGTGGCTAACCCCAGCGTGCGAGTGAAGATTGGACGGCATTGGTATTCGGGGTCGGCGACCATAGCCGCGGATGATGACGGCCTCGCCCGTCGTCGAAGGATTGACGAGTCCAATGGCGCGGTGGGTCGTGTTGATGGCGTCATCTTCCGCGCCTCTGCGAGCGAGCCCCTCACCATTCGGATCGACCTTGATGCCGCTCCGCTTCGCAAACCGGCTCGTCCGCGACCCTGAGCCGGCAGCGATCAGGGACATCTTGTCCAACTTTTCGGGCGCACGTTCTGGGACATTTCTCGGCTTCCCGAAGCCGGACTGGCGAGCGCAACACCGTCGATACAGGCACCTGAAACGGGGGCGTCGGCGGCAGGTGGCTAGTCTAATGGGTCGCTCGGCCCTCGGCTCGGCCTGGTCTCGTTCGAGGAGCCTCAGGCTCAGGTTGTCGATCCGTAGCCGGGGAGGGACGTTGCCCACCACTGCGCCACCCAGGCTTCCCAAGAGTCGAAGCCCGCCGGTGGGGGGTCGATCTGCGATGTCTCGAGCTCGGTCGCGTCCGGCGGCTGAAAGGTCTGCTGCCACCGTTCGAGGTCCGCCTTGGTCATCCCGAAGGTAGTTGCGGCGTCGGTCTCGGAGCGAGCCTGAACCCGGCGCCACTGCTCCTCCTCTTCCACCTGCAGGTAAACCAGCTCGCTGGTTGCTCCTACCGAGGCTGCCAACGCTCGCAGCGCCGACCGTTCGTCCTTGCCCCACACGCCGAAGTCGAGCACGACGTTGACCCCAATCCGCAGCGCGGACAACGCCAGCCAGATCAGGCGCCCCTCCAGGACGTTGCGCTTGCCCTCGGGCTGGCCTTGTCCGAAGAGTGGGATCATCCACTCGTCGGGAGTCAGGCGCAGAGCGCTCCATGCTGAAGCAAGCTCACGTGCCCGGCTCGTCTTGCCCGAGGCGGGAAGGCCAACTAGCACGAACATGGTCGACCGGCCATCCGCATCGGCCGGGGTCCCGTGGACGGGTTCATGGCGCCCGGCTCGAGAGCCCGCAACGCGTTCGAAGGGTTCGTCGCGACGAGTTGTCGGTCGCGGCTCGGGGCGAGCATCCTCTGACATTCGCTCTCCTGTGGATCGACGGAACGCCGGGCCAACGGAAGCGCAAACCGCGAACCCGACAGTGAATGGGCCGACGGACGCGGAGCCCCCGGGGAGAACCGGAGGGATGCTCGGGTCTAGTTCGAGCGAGTGGGTCGCGCCGCCGTCAAGCGGTGCGAATGCGAATCGACATGCTCATCATCGACCGGAAGGGTACTCGCCTCTGACCGGCCCGCGCAGAGGTCGCCAGGGCGATGACCTCAGATCACTGGCCCTCCTGAAGACGGCCGTGATCAACTGAGACACAGTACGTGGCATACCCGGCGTTCAGTGGCAGC
>DASXCO010000184.1 GCA_036491125.1 Acidimicrobiales bacterium
GTGAACGTCATCTATCCCCGGCCCTTCTGGCGTGACCAGGGCCTGGCGGGTCAGGTCACGAGCGACAGCGGGACCGTCCGGGCCACCTTCGACAACACGCCGCACCCCGATCCCCAGACGTCACAGGTCAGCCCGGGTGCCATCCTCGGGTTCATCGAGGCCGACGAGGCCCGGCTGTGGTCGGGCCGGACCCGCGAGGAGCGCTACCACCAGGTCCTGGCCGACCTGGCCAACTACTTCGGTCCGCAGGCGCTCCAGCCCCTGGGCGGCATCAACGGCTACTACGAGGCCCTGTGGAACCGCGAGGAGTTCAGCGCCGGCGGGCCGATCGGCTTTCCGATGCCCGGTGCGCTGGTCGAGTACGGACCGGCACTGCGCCGGCCGCTGGGCCTGGTCAACTGGGCCGGGACGGAGACGGCGACGCGGTGGGCGGGGTACATGGACGGCGCCGTCGAGTCGGGTGAGCGCGCCGCCGACGAGGTGCTGGCGGCGCTCGGATCTCGCGCCTCCACATCCGCGTGAGGCCCGGCCGCGGCGATCACGGGCCCGCCGCGGCACCAGTCGGGGGTTCGATCGCTACAGTTTCGGGGCGTTGCCTTGGTGATGCACCAGGCCCGGTACCAGGGAGTTAGGACTCGACGTGGCCAATTCCGGACGAACGTCCTCACGGGGGGGCCGGGGCGGACCCAGCCGTCCCCCCTCGAGCCGCACCAAGCAGGCGCGGCCGGCAGCCGCCCGTGCGCCGACGAGGCGGGGCCGCACGTGGTGGCCGTGGGCGTCGGGCGGCGTCGTGGTGATCGTCGTGGTCATCATCCTCGTCGTCGCCCTGTTGAACACCGGGTCGAAGGCGACGGCCACGACGCAGGCGCCCACTGACGTCGTCCAGGCGACGACGAGCGTGCCCGCCGGCACGCTGGCAGCCGTGGGTCTGGGTCCGTCCGGCATCCAGGCGCCCAAACCCACCACTGGCCAACCGGCCCTGACGAGCAACGGCCTGCCCGAGGTGCTCTACATGGGGGCCGAGTACTGCCCGTATTGCGCCGCCGAGCGCTGGCCGATGGTCGTGGCCCTCAGCCGCTTCGGCACCTTCTCGCACCTGGGGTCCACGGAGTCCGCCACGAACGATGTCTTTCCAGGGACCAAGACCTTCAGCTTCTTCGGCTCGAGCTACTCCAGCCCCTACGTCAACTTCACGTCCGTCGAGATGCAGAGCAACCAGCCGTCGGGCAACGGGTTCGCCACCCTCCAGCAGCCGACCGCAGCCCAGCAGAAGCTCCTGCAGCAGTACGACGTACCGCCGTACACCCAGAGCTCGGGCGGGATCCCCTTCGTGGACTTCGGCAACCGCTACATCGTCTCGGGCGCCAGCTACAGCCCCCAGGTTCTCCAGGGTAAGTCGATGACGGCCATCGCGGGCAGCCTGGTCGATCCGTCGAACCCGATGGCACAGAACATCGACGGCACGGCCAACATCCTCACCGCAGCCATCTGCAACATGACCAACAACCAGCCGGCGCAGGTCTGCACCACCCCGACGATCACGGCGGCCAAGGCCACGCTGGGCGGGTGACCTGGTGACGCCGGGGCTGGAGGTCGAGCGTTCGCGCGCGGTCGACGACGAAGATGACGTCAGGGCCGGTTCGGTGAGCGGTTGGTTCCCTGCCCTCGGCGTGATCTTCGCCGTCGCCGGCGTCGGTGCTTCGTCCTACCTCACCGCGGCCCACTACACCACGACCTCGATCCTGGCCTGTAGCGGGTCGGGCGCCATCAACTGCGCCAAGGTCACGACGAGCTCCCAGTCGATGCTGGTCGGGATCCCGATCGCCGTGCTGGGCTTGGCCTGGTTCCTCGCCATGGTCGTGCTCAACCTGCCGGCGGCGTGGCGATCGGCGCTGTCAGCAGTCATCGTGGCCCGGCTCGTTCTCGCCGTCGGGGGGATGGGCTTCGCCCTGTATCTCATCTCTGCCGAGTTGCTCTCGATCAAGGCCATCTGTCTGTGGTGCACGACCGTTCACGTTCTGACGTTCGCGCTGTTCGTCCTGACGATGGCGGGCACGTCCCGGCTGGGGCTGACCACAGCCCCACGTCGCGTCGCTCGCTGACGCTGGACTCCGCGGAGCGGGAACCGCCTTCGGTTCCGCGCCTGTCGCTCGGCTGGCTGGGCACAGGTCTCGGCCTGCTGGTCACCCTGGGCTGGTTGAGCGCCGTGCCCTATCTGCTGGTCGGCACCGGCGTGCGATCACCGCTCCGGCTGGCGACGACCGACGCGATCCATCTCTACGTGGGCTCGGCGATGGTCGTGCTCCTCGTGGCCAAGGTCGGTCGGGTCGGTCTTCGGACGAC
>DASXCO010000185.1 GCA_036491125.1 Acidimicrobiales bacterium
GAGTACATGCACCTCGACAACTCGGCGTGCAACCTGGCGAGCCTCAACCTGCTGAAGTTCCTCGACGACAACGGGGACTTCGACGTCGAGGGGTTCAAGGCCGCCGCCACGGTGCTGTTCACCGCCCAGGAGATCCTCGTCGGCAACGCCGACTACCCCACGGACAAGATCGCCGAGACCTCCCGCCGGTTCCGTCAGCTCGGGATCGGCTACGCGAACCTGGGCGCGCTGCTCATGGCGCAGGGACTGCCCTACGACTCCGACGAGGGCCGGGCGTGGGCGGGGACCCTGACGGCCCTGCTCACCGGGCAGTCGTACGTCACGTCGGCGCACACCGCCGCTCGCATGGGCCCCTTCGCCGGGTACCACTCCAACGCTGACGCCATGCGCGGGGTGCTGCGGATGCATCGGGAGGAGGTCGCTCGCATCGACGAGGAGCTGGTCCCGCCCGACCTGCTCTCGGGGGCGCAGGCGGCCTGGGACTCGGCGGTCGAGCTCGCCGACGAGTTCGGTGTGCGCAACTCGCAGGCCAGCGTCATCGCTCCGACGGGGACCATCGCCCTGCTGCTGGACTGCGACACGACCGGTGTCGAACCCGACTTGGGCCTGGTGAAGACCAAGAAGCTGGTCGGCGGGGGGACGATGTCCATCGTCAACCAGACGGTGCCGCGGGCTCTGACCCGCCTCGGTTACACGAACGAGCAGGTCGCCGACATCGTGGCCTATGTCGATCAGCACAAGTCGATCGTCGGTGCGCCCCATCTGGCCGCATCGGACCTGCCGGTCTTCGCCTGTTCGATGGGGGACAACACCATCCACTACACGGGCCACGTTCGCATGATGGCGGCCGTCCAGCCGTTCATCTCGGGTGCCATCAGCAAGACGGTCAACATGCCCGAAGAGGCGACCGTCGAGGACATCGAGCAGCTCCACATCGACGCCTGGAACCTCGGGATCAAGGCCGTCGCCATCTACCGTGACAACTGCAAGGTGGCGCAGCCCCTTGCCACCACCAAGATGGCCAGCGCGGCCGTCTCACCGGCCATGGCCCACGACCAGGAGCTCGCGGTCAAGGTCAGCGAGCTGGAGCAGGCCCTGCAGCATCAGACGACCGTGGTCGTCAAGCAGCCGATCCGGGAGCGGCTTCCACGAAGGCGACGGTCGAGCACCTTCGCGTTCCGGGTCGCCGACTGCGAGGGCTACGTGACCGTCGGTGAGTACGAGGACGGGAGGCCGGGCGAGGTCTTCATGAAGGTGTCCAAGCAGGGGTCCACCCTCGCCGGCATCATGGACGCCTTCTCCATCTCCGTCAGCCTCGGCCTGCAGCACGGGGTGCCGCTCGCCACCTACGTGCGCAAGTACACCAACATGCGCTTCGAGCCCGCGGGCATGACCGACGACTCCGAGCTGCGCATCGCGAGCAGCCTGGCCGATTACATCTTCCGGCGCCTGGCAGTGGACTACCTGCCGGCGGAGGAGCGGATCGAGCTCGGGATCCAGACGACCAACGAGCGGATCCAGCCCACCCTGCCGGGCGTCGAGGAGGACTCGACGCCGAGCACCGGGGTGGTCGAGGTTCCCTCGGCGCTCAGGGGGCCCGCTGGGACCACCGCCGCCTGGCCCGAAGCCAAGGACGCCCCCTACTGCTACCAGTGCGGGAACGCGATGCAGAGGGCCGGCTCGTGCTACGTGTGCTCCACCTGCGGCACCACCAGCGGCTGCTCGTGAGCAGTCGGGTTTGACGTCGCCCTAACCTCCCCGGTGTGCGATCGCTGGGCATCGATGTCGGCCAGCATCACCACGACGCCGTGCTCCTGGATGGTCGCGCCGTCGCCCACGCCCCGGTGCGCTTCTCCGACCCCAGCCGGCTCGATGAGCTCATCGACGTCTGGCGTCCCGAAGTCGTGGCCATCGACTCTCCGCCTTCCTTCGCACCCAGCGGCACCTCCCGCGCCGCCGAGCGCTCGCTCCATCGCCGGGGCATCCGGATCTTTCCCTGCCCGTGCGCCGAGCGGGCCGAAGGCAACGCCTTCTTCGACTGGATGCGCGCCGGATTCGGCGTGTTCGCCACGGCGGCGAGGGCGGGGTTCGCGGTGGGCCTCGATGCCTCGGCGGTGCACGGTCGGGCCATCGAGGTCTATCCCCACGGCTCGGCCGTGACCCTGCGGGGGGCCCGCCCCGCGGCTGGGACGTTGCGGACATCTCGTCGCAAGCGGGCCTGGCGGGCCGAGGTCCTCGCCGACAACGGCGTGTGGGTGGACGATCGGGCCACGGTCCATCAGGTGGACGCCATGCTCGCTGCCCTCACCGGTGGCCGCGCGCTCGAGGGCGTCGCCAGTGCCGTGGGCCGACCCGAGGAGGGTGTGATCGTCGTCCCTGTGCCAGCGCTCCTCGACCACTACGAGGACGAACCAGCAAGCCCGTGATTGGGCACCGCGATCCTCCACGCGTCGTGACTTGCCACCCTGTACCCTCCACCGTTATGAGTAGCTTCCCTCCGCCATCGGGAGGCGTCACTCCGGCCAGTGGGGGAGTGGGGCCGCCAACTGCCCAGCCGATCGATCAGCTGCGCCTCGCTTACCAACGGCGCAACGAGACCGACTACATCTTCAACTTCTGGACGGCGCTGGGTTGGACGGTACTGACGCTCGGGATCTTCAGTTACTACGTGTACTACCAGCTCTTCCGGCGCATGCGGGACCACAACATCCGTCGCCTGGAGCTGCTGGAGGCGGCGAGGACGTATGCCTGGCAGCTGGCGGGCCAGCAGGGCCTCCAGGACGAGCTGCGTCCGAACTTCGAGCGGGCCGCGTCGCACGAGGAAGTGATGCGCCAGATGACCACGGATTTCCGCGATCCTCTTATCTGGCTGCTGTTGATCTGGTTGACCGGCATAGCGGGGATCATCGGCTTCGTCCTGCTCGACGGCGACCTGGTCAAACACGACACTGCCGAAGGCGGCGTGGAGTCGGAGCTGGCGACCATCTACGCCCGCCTCGGGCGCCCGATTCCACAGCCCGACCCCGCCCGGATCAAGGGCAAGCACAACTACGTCGCCCGCGTCATCGTGTTGATCGTCACCTTCGGGATCTACGGGTTCTGGTGGTGGTACAACATGCTGCAGGAGCCCAACGAGCACTTCGAGACCAACTGGGTCTGGGAGGACGCTCTGGCCCAGGCGTCCCAGTAGTCCGTCTCGCCGGACCGGTCCTGTCCAAGGGATCGCTCGTCGACCGGTTGGGAATGACAGCCGGGGGTCGCTCGGACCGCTAGCCTCGATCGGCATGACGGTTCCGGCAACTCCGGGCGGCTCCTCGTGGGGAGTCGGGCCCGCGGGGCCGCCAGCCGTCCTCCCCATCGACCGGCTTCGTCAGGCGTACCAGCGCCGCCACGAGAGCGACTACATCTTCAACTTCTGGACGGCGCTGGGGTGGACGATCCTGACCTTGGGGATCTTCTATTTCTACGTCTTCTACCAGCTCATGCGGCGCATGCGGGACCACAACATCCGCCGCTTGGAGCTGCTCGACGCGGCGAGGGACTTCGCCTGGGAAGTCGCGGGTCGCCAGGGCCTCCAGGATGAGCTGCGCCCCAACTTCGAGCGGGCCGCCACGTATCTCGAAGGTCTGCGTCGCATGACAACCGACTTCCGGGAACCGAGCATCTGGCTCCTGTTGTCGATCGTCGGCGGAAGGCTGGGCGTCGTCGAGATCATCGCCTACGTCTTCCTTGACGCTGATCTCGTCAAGCACGACACCGCCGAGGGCGGGACAGAATCCGAGTTGGCGACGGTCTTCTCCCGGCTTGGCCACCCTGTCCCCCAGCCCGATCCCGCTCGGATCAAGGGCAAGCACAACAACGTCGCACGCGTCATCGTGAGCGTCGTCACCGTGGGGATCTATGCCTTCTGGTGGACGTACAACATGATGAACGAGCCGAATCGGCACTTCGAGATCAACTGGGCCTGGGAGGACTCGCTGGCCCAGGCGGCGCAGGCATTGCAGTAGCGGAAGGCGCAATCGGTCTGAGCCCGGTACGGTTCGCGCTGGTACCATTTTGGCCAATTCCACGGCGGAGGAGATTGCAATGAGCGACGCACCGTCGGCCGGTTCGTCCGGCCCTGATTGGCAGCACCAAGCCTCGACGTCCAGCGATAGCGGCACCGACACATGGAGTACGTCGCAAACGCCCACGGCGCCGCCGCCGGGAGGGGGATTTGGGGCCCCCGCGGCGCCGCCGCTGGAGAAGCTGCGTATGGCCTACCAGCGGCGCAATGACACCGATTACATCGCCAAGTTCTGGTCAGCCCTGGGTTGGGGAATACTGACCCTCGGGATCTTCTATCTCTATATGTTCTACCAGCTCATTCGGCGTATGCGGGACCACAATGCTCGTCGCCTGGATCTGCTGGACGCGGCCAACGCCTACGCCTGGGAGGTCGCGGGTCAGCGCGGTCTACAGGAGGAGCTGCGCCCGAACTTCGAGCGGGCGAGCGCCGGCCTGGAGAACTTGCGTCGCCTGGGCACCCAGCTCCGTGACCCCACGATGTGGCTGGTGATCCTCATCGCTGCGTATTGGCTCACCTACATCGGCGGCATCGTCGTCTACTTCATCGTGTACTGCGGTCTCGACGGGAACCTGATCAGCCACGACAGCGCCGAGGGCGGGGTCGAGGCCGAGCTTTCCATCATCTACTCACGCCTCGGTCAGCCCGTGCCCCAGCCCGATCCGGCTCGCCTCAAGGGCCCGCACAACTATGTGGGTCGCATCATCGTTTCCATCGTCACCCTCGGCATCTACAACCTGTGGTGGACGTACAACATCATGAAGGAGCCCAACGAGCACTTCGAGATCAACTGGGCGTGGGAGGACTCGCTCGCCCAGGCGGCCCAGGCGCTGCATCAGTAATCACGCCTCATAGTGAAAAGGCCGGCTCCACCGCATCGGGTGGAGCCGGCCTCTTCATGTTCTCCGCTCCCGTTGGGGAGCGACGTCGTCTGAATCAGGCGGGTGCCTCGGCGCCCTTGCTGACCCAGTAGTCGTTGAGCGCGCGCTGCATCTTGATGTACCAGATGAGGCTACCCACGAGGGGCAGGAGGAACCACAGTCCCTGAATGGTGCGAACGGGTGACTCGACGCCATCGCGCTGGTAGAGCTTGGTCTCGATCTCGTTGGCGATCAGGAAGTACGTCACCGGGCTCAGGAAGAAGTAGATCACCGTCCCGAGACCCCCACCGACGCCTTCCCCGGTGTACAGCTTGATGTCCTCGTGCTGGCGGTAGACCCACACGTAGGACCAGATACCGATCGTGACGATCGTCAGCAGGATCTGCGTGCCCGGCGAGGTCGTTCTCCCCACAACGCCGGTCGCTTGACCTGCAACCCCCTGCTGCTGCCAGGGCTGCGCTGCCGCGGCGCCCTGAGACGGGTCAGCCATAATTCGTCTCTCCTCCCCTTGGCCCCATTGGCCTTTCGTACGCATAGTACAGACTGCGCGCCGATTCGGCCCGGGTGACCGGTATCCCCATTGCCAGCTGGCGCTCAGGCCCGGCGCGGGGCGGGACCGTGGCGCCGCTGCCCCGGCGGGCCAGGAGGGTCGTCAGCCCTTGGCCAGGGTGGCGATCAGGCCGACGGTATGGCTGATCTCGTCCGCCGAGCCGAAGGGTGCTGCGCTGAAGTCGGTCGCCCCCGCGTCAGCGACGGCCTGGATCTGGCTGGCCACTGATTCCTCGTCTCCGACGATGGCGACGTGGGCGGGCCCCTCGGCGCCCTCGCGGTCGAGCATGGCCCGGTACGAAGGGAGCTGTCCGTAGATGGCGAAGGTCCGGTCGGCGGTCTCCCGCGCCCGCTCGACGTCCGTCGTGACCGCCACCGGGAGGCCGACGGCGACGCGCGGGGGTGGTTTTCCTGCGTCCTCGGCGGCTTTGGTGATCGACGGCACGATGTGCGACGCGATCGTGGCCGGGCCGGTCATCCAGGTCACCGTGCCGGCGGTGCGCTGGCCGGCCAGCTTGAGCATGGTAGGGCCGAGCGCGGCCAGGAGCACCGGCGGCGGCTCGTCGACCACGACGTCGAGCGGGGCCATGGTGTTGGCGCTCACCGTCTCGCCCTGGTGCGACACCGCTTGACCGTCGAGCAGCGGCATCAAGGCCGACAGGTACTCGCGCATGTGCCGGGCCGGACGGTCGAACGAGTAGCCGAACATGCCCTCGATGACGATCTGGTGCGACAGGCCGATGCCGAGCACCAGCCGTCCGCCCGTCGCCGCCTGGGTGGTGAGCGCCTGGGCGGCCAGCATGACGGGATGCCGGGGGTAGGTGGGGACGACCGCGGTACCCAGCTCGATGCCCGGCACCTCTCGACCCACCACGGCGAGCAGCGTGAGCGCGTCGTAGCCGAAGATCTGTGAGCACCAGGCGGTGGCAACACCCTGCTCGGCCAGCTTCGAGACCTGCTCTACCACTCCGTCGATCGGCTTCGAGACGTCGATGATCACACCATGGCGCATGACCAAACCTTAGGCGAGCCGCTCGCCCCGCCGGCGCCCGCGAGCACAGATCCGCTGGGCTGTCACACCCCTTCGCCATACTGGCCAGGTGGAAGTGATCGACGGGCGGATCGTACTCAGCCCCACCGACCTGAGCGCTTACCTGGCCTGTCCCCACCTGACTCGTCTGGAGCTGGCGGCAGCCTGGGGCGAGATCGTCAGGCCGGCGCGGGAGGACCCCGAGCTGGATGTGCTCGCCCGGCGGGGGGAGGACCACGAGCGTCGCCATCTGGAACGGCTGCGCGCCGAGGGCAAGGAGATCGTCGAGATCGACCGGGGCGACGGGAGGGCAGGGCTGGCGGGATTGCGCGCCGCCGCGGATGCCACGGCCGCCGCCATGGTCGCGGGCGTCGAGGTGGTCTACCAGGCCACGTTCTTCGACGGACACTGGCGGGGCCACGCCGACTTCCTCGGCCGGGTGGAGCGGCCGAGTCGGCTCGGGTCCTGGAGCTACGAGGTGACCGACACGAAGCTGGCCCGCCGGGTCAAGGCCGCCGCCATCCTCCAGCTGTGCTCCTACTCCGAGCAGGTGGCGCGAGTGCAGGGGACGGCGCCCGAGCACATCCACGTGCTGGGTGGCGACGAGATCTCGCGCGCCTATCGCCTGAGCGACTACGCCGCGTACCACCGGGCGGTCAAAGCCAGCTTCGAGGAGACAGTCGAGGGGCCGGGGCTGCAGACGTATCCGGAGCCCGTTCCTCACTGCGGCATCTGCCGATGGTCCGAGGTCTGCGAAGGCCGCCGGCGCCAGGACGATCATCTGTCGCTCGTCGCCGGCATGCGGCGGAGCCAGGCTCGCCGCCTGGTTACGGCGGGCCTGCCGACGCTGACCACCCTGGCCTCGTCGTCCGACACCGCCGTGGCCGGTGTCGGGACCCGTGCCTTCGAGCGCCTGCGGGGCCAGGCCCGCCTCCAGCTCGACCAGCGCCGTACTGGTGAGGTGCGCTACGAGCTCATCGAGCCCGTCGAGGCGGGACTGGGACTGGCCGCGCTGCCCAGCCCGTCGCCGGCCGATCTCTTCTTCGACATGGAGGGCGACCCCTTCGCCGGTGAGGATGGGCTGGAGTACCTGTTCGGCGTCGTCGAGGTCGCCGGAGGCCAGCCGATGTACCACGCCTTCTGGGCTCACGATCGGTCAGAGGAGCGCGAGGCGTTCGAGCGATTCGTCGACCTGGTCATGGCTCGCCTGGACGATCAGCCCGATCTGCACGTCTATCACTACGGCTCCTACGAGCCGGCGGCCCTCCGGCGGCTCATGGGCGTCCATGCCACCCGCGAGCAGGCCGTCGACCGCCTGCTGCGCGGCACGGTGTTCATCGACCTGCACCAGGTCGTGCGCCAGGGAGTCGTCGTGTCCCAGGAGTCGTACTCGATCAAGAAGCTCGAGCCGCTGTACATGGCCGCTCGGGACGGCGCCATCACCGATGCCGGCTCGAGCATCGTCGCCTACGAGCGGTGGCTGGAGACCGCAGAGCAGATCCGGCTCGACGAGATCGCCGAGTACAACCGGGCCGATTGCGAGTCGACGTGGCTGCTGCGCGACTGGCTCGAGTGCCGACGGACCGAGGCCGAGCGCCAGCACGGCGAGCCGCTGCCCCGGCCGCAGCCGAGCTCGGGTGAGCCGGGTGCCGAGCAAGCGGCGGCCGAGGCGGAGACCGAGGCGCTCGTGGCGAGGCTCACCGGTGGCATCGCCGACGAGCCCGACCTCCGCACGCCACCTGAGGCCGCCACCTGGCTGTTGGCCCAGCTCCTCGACTGGCATCGCCGGGAGGACAAGCCCGAGTGGTGGGCGCACTTCAGCCGCCTGGAGCTCAGTGACGACGAGCTCGTGGACGACCCGGAGTCGATCGGCGAGCTCGAGTACGCCGGGGTCGTGGGCGGAGTGGGGCGCTCGCTCGTCCACCGGTACCGGTTTCGGTCCGGCCAGGAGCACAAGGTGTCGGTTGGCGACAGCGTGCTCGATCCTCGCACCGGGGCGCGGTGTGGGACCGTCCACGCCCTGGACGATGTCGACGGCGTGCTGGATCTACGCCGCGGCCGCGGGTCTGGCGTGCCCCAACCGACCTCGGTCATCCCCGACACCCCGAGGCTCACCACCGTGCTCCGCCAGGGCCTGGGCCGGGTCGGCTGCTCGGTGGCCGACCACGGCATCGATGGCCCCGGACCGTACCGGGCCGTGCGCGACCTGCTCATGAGGCGGCCACCCCGGCTCGGGGAGCTGCCGCTCGGTCAGCCGCTGCAGGCTGCTGACGAGCAGCCGCTCGATGCCGCCCGACGACTGACCCCGCGCCTCGACGGGACGTGCCTGCCCGTTCAGGGGCCTCCGGGCTCGGGCAAGACCTTCACGGCCGCCCACATGATCGTGGACCTGGTGCGGTCCGGCCGGCGTGTCGGCATCACGGCCACCACCCACAAGGCCATCACCAACCTCGTGGATGCGGCCTGCTCGTGCGCTCGCGAGGCTGGGCGGCGGCTCTCCGTGGTGCAGAAGGGCGAGGAGGATCGCGCCTCCACCTCGCCGATGGTCGAGGTCGTCGGCGACAACCAGCTCGTCGTCGCCCGGCTGGCCGCGCAGGAGGCGCAGGTCGTCGCCGGTACACCGTGGCTGTTCGCCCGCCCGGAGCTTGCCGGTGCGGTGGATGTGTTGTTCGTCGACGAGGCGGGGCAGATGTCACTCGCCAACGTCGTCGCCGCGGGCGCTGGGGCGGACAGCATCGTGCTGCTCGGCGATCCGCAGCAGCTGGCCCAGCCGTCGAAGGGGGCGCACCCGCCGGGTGCGGGCGTGTCGGCACTCGAGCACCTCCTCGGTGACCACGCCACCATCCCGGCCGACCGGGGTCTGTTCCTCGCCACCACGTGGCGGCTGCACCCTGCCGTGTGCGACTTCGTCTCCGACGCCTTCTACGAGGGGCGACTCGAGCCCGATCCGGCGTGTCACCTCCAGCGTCTCGACGAGGGGGGCTGGGCCGGCGGTGCCGGCGTACGGTGGCGCCCGGTGCACCACGAGGGGAACCGGACGAGCTCCGCCGAGGAGGTGCGCGAGGTCGTGGCGGGGGTCGAGGCGCTCGTGGGTCGACAATGGACCGATCGCGACGGTCGGCGGCGGCGGGTGGGTCTCGGCGACATCCTCGTTGTCTCGCCGTACAACGCCCAGGTGGCGCGGCTCACGACTGCATTGCCGTCCGGCGCCCGTGTAGGGACCGTCGACCGATTCCAGGGCCAGGAGGCCGCCGTGGTGATCTTCTCCATGGCCACCTCGTCGACGGCGGACCTGCCCCGCTCCGTCGAGTTCCTCTACAGCCTCAACCGCCTCAACGTGGCGGTGTCGAGGGCGCGGGCCCTGGTCGTGCTGGTGTGTTGTCCCGACCTCCTACGCGTGCGGTGCCGGACGCCTCGGGAGATGCGCCTGGCCAACGCGCTGTGTCGGCTGGCCGAGCTGGCTGGCGACGACGCCGACGACAAGGCTGACACCGGGGGCGGTCGTGAGCAGCTGGCCGGCTAGCCCACGACCGCCGTCACCCGGGTGAGATGCGCACTTCGGTGTCAGCGCAAACCGAGCTTGGCACTGCACGAAGGCCACGGTTCCCAGCCGCGCTGGGCCTGCAGCTGCTTGGCCGCCTGGTCCTGCATGGCCGGAGGAGCCTGATCGGGCCGGCCGGGGTACCCGAGGCTCGACCAGGTGCCCTGGTCGAACTGGTAGGCCCCGTAGAAGCCGTTACCGGTGTTGTCCTGGTAGTTGCCGCCTGACTCGCACTGTCGGAGCTGCGCCCACACGCCCCCGGCGAGTGACGACGCATCGGCGGTGGCCACCGCCTGGGGCTTCGGTGGAGGTGGTGGTCGCGTTGGCGGGGTGGACCGTACCGGGGCAGGGGGCGGCGGGGGAGGTGGAGGTGGAGGCGTCGGCAGGGGGGGTGCAGGCTCGTCGTCCGTGAGGGTCGACATCGCCTCGGTGTAATCGGACGGGACCGAGGACATGGCCTTGGCGCTGGCGGTGCTCTTTCGGTTGGTCTTGCTGGGCGTCGTCGACCCAGCGGACTGGGACAGCTGGACGCCGACGGCGGAGAGGACGAGCACGGAGCTCGCCACGAGCATTGGGAGCGAGAGAGATGCGGATGGCTGCTGCTTGCGCATCTTGCGCCTCCTTGAAGTCACGGAAAGCCCGGAGGGCTTCAGGTGTGGCCTAGGAATGCGGGCAGCCCGTCACTTTCGCATGCGACTCGCGAGCCGGTGCTCTGTTGGCCGGCTCGGGACGACTACGCAGGTCCGTACGAGGTGCGGACGGACGTGACCCTGTTGGATGCTCTTTTTGGTGGCGCCTCCTTGTCATCGGGAGGTGGTCGGGTGGTCGTCAGGTCAGATCGGACGGACCGACCCGACGGCTGGGAGTGGGCGCGAGCTCAGCGACGGAGAAGGGCTACAGCGCTCCCGGCCGCGACCGATACCCTCAACGAGGACAAAGGACACCTGTCCGGCTCGAGCCGCTCCTCGCTTCGCCCAGCTGAGGCACGCGGCCGCTTGGTAGGTTCGCTCACTTTATGCGGCCCCGCGCACGGAACGGCAACTCTCAGGCCCGATCGCGGCAGCCGCGTGACCAAGGTCACACCTGAACCAGCGGCGGTCAGGCCGAGCCGTGCCTCCCCTGGCCAGCTGCGAAACGCTGAGCGCCGCTGAGTGTCTCGCCCGACTCGATCGTGGCCAGTCCGAGACGGACCTCGTTGACCATTGCCTCGTGCTCGCTCATCCCCCACTGCTCGTAGGCGGACCGGCGGTCGCTCCGCAGGCACCGCTGCGGCAGCCCAGCCAGCTGGTGGGCCAGCTCCGTCGCTGCGGCGATGGCCCGTCCGGGTTCGCTGAGGCGGTTGGCAAGGCCCATCTGGAGGGCCTCCTCGCCACCGACGCCGCGACCGGTCAGGATGAGATCCATGGCCCGGCTGTGACCGATGAGGCGGGGCAGGCGCACGGTACCCAGGTCGATCAGGGGAACGCCGAACCGGCGGCAGTACACGCCGAAGACCGCGTCCCGGGCGGCGACCCGCAGGTCGCACCACAGGGCCAACTCGAGCCCACCGGCGACGGCGTGCCCCTCGACGGCCGCCACCACCGGCTTCGAGAGCTGCATCCGGGTGGGACCCATGGGCCCGTTGCCCTCGGGAGAGACCGATACGGGCCGGGGCTCTCCCGAGGCCAGGGCCTTGAGGTCGGCCCCCGCGCAGAAGGTGCCGCCCGCGCCGGTCAGGACGGCGACGGCCAGACGAGGGTCGGCGTCGAAGCCGGCGAAGGCATCGGCCAGGGCGACAGCGGTGGGGCCGTCGACAGCGTTGCGGACCTCGGGCCGGTCGATGGTGACGACTGCGACCGGCCCGTCAGTGGTGAGGCTGACGGTCATGGCGCACCATTGTGGTGCCTGGCGTCGGGACCGTCGCCCGGCCGGCTCCGGCCCGGATCGGGGGGTGGCTCAGGCCACCGATCAGGCCACCGGGGCCAGGTGCATCTGGGTGGCCCGGATGGCGGCGATACCCGACTCGAGGTAGGCGACGAGGTCGTCAGGGGTGCCACTCAAGGTGACACCGAGGCCGAGGCGCTCGTGCATGACCAGCAGCACGTCGCCGGTGGGGATCCGGCCGCCATTGTGAAAGTCATGGGCGGCGACTGTCACCGGTGCGGGCTCGTCGGCGGTGACGCTGAGATGGACGTGAGCGCTGTGCACAGCAGGCATGCTCATCCTTCCTGGTGCGTGGCCCGGGTCGACACCTCGTCTCCGAGGGTGCCTGTCCCGGCCGTGTGTGACTAGGAACTAGTTCGCCACCTGGGCGCCGGCGTCCTGTCACTGCGGGGTCGCCCCGAGGCGGTCAGAATGGCTCTGTGCGCATCTCGGCGAAGGCTGACTACGCGATCAGGGCCGTCGTCGAGCTGGGGTCCCTCGACGACAGCAGGCCGGCCAAGGGCGAGCAGCTGGCCGCCGCGCAGGGGATCCCGTTGCGCTTCCTCCTCAACATCCTCCAGGACCTGAAGCGGGCCGGCATCGTGGACAGCCACCGAGGGTCGGAGGGCGGCTATCGGCTGGCCCGTCCGCCCGACGCCCTGCCGCTCGCCGACATCATCCGCGCCGTCGAAGGTCCGCTCGCTCAGGTTGGGGACACCCGCCCGGAGGAGCTGCACTATGCCGGCCCGGCCACGTCCCTCAGCGAGGTGTGGATCGCCGTGCGGGCCAACCTCCGGGCCGTGCTGGAGGAGGTCACCGTCGCCGACGTGACCGAGGGAGCCCTGCCCAAGACGGTGCGAGATCTCGCGGCTGACCCGGAGGCCTGGGTCTCCCACTGAGCTCGACGGGTCGCGACCCCGGCCGACGGGCTGGCGACCGGCGGCCGGTACGGCGCGCCCGCTTGCCCGGGTTCTCTACTAACCTGATCGGCAAGGTCAACTTAGGGCCTCGGGGGTCGCGCAGCGCCACCTGCGACGGCACCCTCGGGCACTGGGGGCAGCGTGCACATCGATCCTCTGGTTGTCGTCGCCAGCTTGGTCGTCGGGGTCCTCGTCGGTACCACCGGCATGGGCGGTGGCGCCCTCATGACCCCCATCCTGGTGCTGCTCTTCGGCATCCAGCCCCTCGCCGCCATCTCCAGCGACCTGGTATCCGCCGCCGTCATGAAGCCGGTGGGCGGCCTCGTCCATCTGCGTCGTGGCACCGTCGACACCAGCCTCGTTCGCTGGCTGGCCGCGGGATCGGTCCCTTCCGCCTTCGCCGGTGTGCTCGTCGTCAAGGCCCTCGGCAGCGCCAGCGGCGTTCAGGACGCGCTGACAGTGCTGCTCGGCACCGCCCTGCTCGTTGCCACGGCGGCCATCGTGGCCAAGGAGGTGCTCCCGCGCCTGCGCCCCCGGCTGTCAGGCAGCACGGCAGGTCACCACGAGACGGCCCGCCGCGCCCCTCGAGTCGCCGTCCGACCCCTGGCGACCTTGGCGATCGGTGTCCTCGGCGGACTGATGGTCGGGATGACGTCGGTGGGGTCCGGCTCGCTGATGATCGTCCTGCTCCTCATCCTGTATCCGGCGCTGTCGCTCTCGGTCCTCGTGGGGACGGACCTGGTGCAGGCCATTCCCCTCGTCGCCTCGGCGGCCCTCGGCCATCTGATCTTCGGCGACGTCAAGCTGGGGCTCACCGCCTCACTGATCCTCGGCAGCCTGCCCGGTGTCTACGTCGGGGCCCGGTTCTCGAGCCGGGCCCCCGACCGCCTCATCCGGCCGGTGCTGGCCGTGGTCCTGTTCCTCAGCGGGCTCAAGTTCGTCGGCGCCACCACGGTCATGCTCGGCTGGTCACTGGCGGCGATCCTGGTCGTGGCCGGGCTGGCGTGGCGACTCAACCTCCGACCAAGGCGATTGTCCCCGGCGGCGGAGGTGGAAGCGCATCAGGGTGCAGTGCCCACGCCAGAGACTCGAGCCCGCTGACGACCCGGGGTCCCGGACGCGAGAAATACGAGGAGGCGTCGGCGGCCAGCACCCGACCGGCGCGCCCCGCCGGGCTGGCGGCGACCTCGGGCCGGGTGAGGAGCTCCCGGGCCTGCGAGAGGGCCTGGTCCAGCCCGTAGCCGCAGGGGATGAACACGATCACCTCGGGTCGAGCGGCGCTCACCTCGTCCCAGGTCACCCGGCGGGACGGCTGGCCGGCCTCGGCGGCCAGCACCCGACCTCCGGCCCGTTCGACCATCTCGGGGACCCAGTGGCCCCCGGCGAACGGCGGGTCCAGCCACTCGAGGGTGAGGGTGGCCGGTCGGGGAAGCCCTCGGGTGGCGGCCTCGACCCCGGCGACCCGCGCCCGCAGCCCGGCGACGAGCTCGCCGGCCTGCGCGTCCCGGCCCGCCCGCCGACCAACCTCGCCGATGCCGTCGAGGATGTCGTCGAGGGTCGAGGGATCGAGAGAGATGACTTCGGCGTGGCATCCCATGGTCGCCAGGGCGTCCTCCACCTGACCGGAGGGCACGGCGCAGACCCGACAGAGATCCTGGGCCAGGATCAGGTCCGGCTGGGCCCTGCCGACGGCCTCGGCGTCGATCGAGTACAGCGGCGCACCCTGGTCCACCTGCTCGCCGACCAGCCGGTCGATCTCGGCGGGCGGCGTGGCGTTGTCGAGCGGCAGCACGGTCCGTGACATGACGGGCTTCGCTGCCGCCTGGGGCGGGAAGTCGCACTCGCAGGTCACCCCGACGAGCTGGTCCTCCAGTCCCAGGGCGTAGACGATCTCTGTCGCCGAGGGCAGAAGGGAGAGGATCTTCATCCACCGACATCGTACGAGGGCGGGCTCACATCCAGAGCAACGGCGGTGTGGTGCCGACGCCCGGTGGTCGGCGCCGCCGGGGCGCGAAAGATGACCCGACCGGTCGACTTTCGTGGGCTGAGCAGGTAAGGTCTCCTGCACATTCGACGACATCGTGATCGACGACAATCGTGATCGACGCCAATTCGTGATCGACAGGGAGGTCGACTATGGCCGTTCAGCTTGGGGATACCGCTCCCGATTTCGTCGCTGACACCACCGAGGGCGAGATCAAGTTCCACGACTGGCTCGGCGACAGCTGGGCCATCCTGTTCTCGCATCCCAAGGACTTCACCCCGGTGTGCACCACCGAGCTCGGCTACTTGGCCAACATCAAGCCCGAGTTCGACCGCCGGGGCGTGAAGCTCATCGGTCTGTCCGCCGACCCAGTCTCCGACCACAAGAAGTGGGCGAGCGACATCAAGGAGACCCAGGGCACGGCGCCCAACTACCCCGTCATCGGCGACAGCGACCTCTCGATCTCCAAGCTCTACGGGATGCTGCCGGCCGACGCGAGCGGCGGAAAGCGCACGCCGGTGGACAACCAGACCGTCCGCAACGTCTATGTGATCGGCCCGGACAAGAAGATCAAGCTCATCCTCGTCTATCCCATGTCCACCGGCCGCAACTTCGACGAGGTCCTGCGGGTGGTCGACTCGCTCCAGCTCACGGCCAAGCACAAGGTGGCGACCCCGGCGAACTGGAAGCAGGGCGAGGACGTGATCATCGGAGGGGCGGTCTCCGACGAGGACGCCAAGAAGGCCTTCCCGGAGGGCTGGAAGGCCCCGAAGCCCTACATCCGGATCGTGCCCCAGCCCAGCGGCAAGTAGCAGCGCTCGGCACGGGCGGCCCGTTCAGGTCTCCGCCGACGCCGGGTCGACGAGCTCCTCCCGCAGCTCCCGTTTGAGCACCTTGCCCGCAGGGTTGCGGGGGAGCGGCTCGTCACGCAGCCATATCCGAGCCGGCACCTTGAAGGCGGCCAGCCGGGCCGCCACGTGGGCGCGCAGCTCCTCTGCCCCGATGTCGACACCGGGTCGGAGCTGCACCACCGCGCCCACCTCCTCGCCGAGCACCGGGTGGGGAATGCCGATGACGGCAGCGTCGGTGACCCCCGGGTGCTCGAAGAGCACGGCCTCGACCTCGACCGAGTAGACGTTCTCGCCGCCTCGGATGACCATGTCCTTGGCCCGGTCGACGATGTGGACGAACCCCTCGTCGTCGATCTCGGCCACGTCGCCGGTGTGCAGCCATCCCTCGGTGAAGGTGGCGGCCGTCGCCTCCGGGTTGTCCCAGTACCCGCGCACCACGTTGGGGCCCTTGACCCAGAGCTCGCCAGCCTCGCCGGTCGGGAGCTCGGCACCGTCCTCGTCGACGACCTTCAGGTCGACCACCGGGACGGGCGGGCCCACGCTGTCGGGCTTGCGCTCGTAGTCGGATCCGCTGTTCATGGTCGTGAGCGAGGATGTCTCGGTCAGGCCGTAGCCGTTGGAGGGGTGGCCGGTCGGGAAGTGGGCCTTGATCCGCCGGACCAGCTCGGGCGGGGCGGGCGCACCGCCGTAGCCGATGCTGGTGACGCTCGAGGTGTCGCGGCGGGAGAAGTCCGGCGAGTCCAGGACCTGCCACACCATCGCCGGCACCCCGCCGAAGTTCGTGATCCGCTCGCGTTCGATGAGCTCGAGGGCCCGCTCGGGGTCCCAGCGGCGCATGATGACCAACTTGCCCCCCGAGGCAGTGTTGGCGACGAGTACGGAGTGGCAGCCCGTGGCGTGGAACAGGGGCACGCTGAGCAGGTTGGCGTTCTGGCCGCCGCTGTCGCCGCGGTCGCCGCCGCCGGCCGGGCCGCCCGTCGCCCGCAGGCCGCCCTGCATGGCCACGAAGAAGAGGCTCATGAGGTTGGTACAGATGTTGCGGTGGGTACCGACCGCCCCCTTGGGCCTGCCGGTCGTGCCCGAGGTGTAGAAGATCGTGGCGTCGTCCTCCGGGCCGAGGTCGACTTCGGGAAGCGCGGCGTCGGCAGCCGGGATACCGAGCACCTCCTCGAAGCGGTCGTGCGCCGGCGAAACGGCGTCGTCCGCCCGGGCGACGATCACCCGGTCCAATCCGAGATCGCCAAGGTGTGGCGCCAGTCGTTCGACCCGCTCGGCGTCCGCGAACAGCAGCCTGGCCCCGCAGTCGTTGAGGGCGAACGTCAGCTCCGGCCCGGTCCACCAGGCGTTGAGCGGCACGACGACGGCGCCGGCGGAGGCGGCCGCCCAGAAGGACATGACCCATTCGGGGAAGTTGCGCATGGCGATGGCCACGCGGTCGCCCTTCTGCAAGCCGTAGTCGTCGGTCAGCCTCCGGGTGAGGGTGGCCGCGGCACGGAAGTGCTCTTCGTAGGTGCTCCGCTCGTCCTCGTAGACGAGATAGCTCGCGTCACCGTGGCCCCGTGACAGCTCCAGGACAGCCCGCAAGGTCGGCGGGGCCAGCTTCCACACCCTGGTCGGCACTCCGCGGATCACTTCCTCGCCGATCTCGAACATCTGCCCGGGAGCCGTGAGAGTGGCCGTGGCGTCGGCCAACGAGAGCTGCGCGTTCTGCGGACGCGGATCGGTCATCAGGAACCTGCCTTCATAGCGGGGGCACGCAGGTGCTCGGCGAAGAAGGCGAGCATCCTGCGCCAGGCGTCCTCGGCCGCCTTCTCGTCGTAGCCCAGGTGCATGGGATCCGGCCCCGGAATTCGGCCCATCCACTCCGGCCTGCCTTCAGAGGAGAGAAACGAGTGCCCGACGCCCTCGTACACCTTGATGTCGTGCGGGACTCCGAGGGCCCGCAGGTGCTCTTCGAGGCGACCGGGGGCTGAACGCAGCGTTCGATCGAGGGCGCCGTAGCTGGCCACAACGGGGCACACGCCCTCGAGCTGGGTTCGGTCCTTGGGCACGATGCCGTAGTTCACGCCGGCTGCGCCCACCCTGCCCCGCGCGCCGAACGCGAGCGCGAAACCGCCCCCCATGCAGAAGCCGACCACGCCCACGCGGTCACCATCGGTGTCCGCTCGGTCGGCGAGCGCCCGTCGGGTCGCCTCGATGTCGGCGAAGGCGCCGCCCTGGGTCCGGGTGGCCAGGTCGCGCATCACCCGGACCATGCACAGCGCGCGGTTGCCGCCGCTCGAGTACAGGTCGGGCGCCAGGGCTACGTAGCCTTCGGTGGCGAAGCGCGCCGCGTGTCGCCTGATGTCGTTGTTGAGGCCGAACGCCTCGTGCAGGACCACCATGCCGGGATGGGGCCCGTCGCCGTCAGGCAGCGCCAGGGCTCCCCGCAGCGAGCGCCCGCCGGGCGCAGGGATGGTGATGTCCGTGGTCGGCGGGCGCGTGCTCACGGCGCTCCTCAGCTGCGCTGGGCGCGGCGACGTCGCCACGCGGACTCGAGGGCGGGAGGCGTGTAACCGGCGTCGCCGGGCTCGATGTTCGTCCCGGGAGCCACGAGCTCGTCGATCCGGTCGAGCACGTCGTCGCTCAGGACCACATCGGTGGCGCCCAGCTGGCCCTCGAGGTGCTCCATCGTGCGGGGCCCGACGATCGCCGACGTGACCGCGGGGTGCACGAGCACGAAAGCCAGTGCCAGGTGCACGAGCGAGCACCCGGCCTCGGCCGCCACCTTGGCCAGCTCCTCCACGACGTCGTGCTTGCGGTCGTTCTCGGGACGGCTCGGATCGAAACGGCCGCCCATCCGTGCTGCCCGGGAGTCCCGCGGTGCCGCTTCACCGCGGCGGTAGCGGCCCGCGAGCCACCCGCCGTTGAGCGGGCTCCACGCGATGACTCCCATGCCGTACCGCTGACAGGTCGGTAGTACCCCGCCCTCGATGCCGCGGGCCAGGATCGAGTACGGCGGCTGCTCGCAGCGGATCCGCTCCCTGCCCCGCCGCTCGGCGACCCATTGGGCCTCGACGATCTCCTCGGCCGGGAAGGTCGAGCTGCCGATGGCCCGCACCTTGCCGGAATGGACGAGGTCCGAGAGGGCCGAAAGCGTCTCGTCGACGTCACACGACGGGTCGGGGCGGTGGGCCTGGTACAGGTCGATCCAATCGGTGCCCAGGCGACGGAGGCTGTTCTCGCACTCCTGCACGATCCAGCGCCGGGAGTTCCCCCGCTGATTGACGTCCTCACCCATCGGAGCGTGGAACTTGGTGGCCAACACGACGTTGTCGCGTCGTCCGGCGAGGGCCTTGCCGACGATCTGCTCGGACTCCCCGTTGGAGTAGATGTCGGCGGTGTCGACGAAGTTGATGCCGGCGTCGAGCCCGGCGTGGATTATCCGGACCGACTCGTCGTGGTCGGGGTTTCCCCATGCCCCGAGCATCATGGCCCCGAGGCAGAGGGGGCTGACCTTGATGCCCGTGCCGCCGAGCGTGCGGTGGTCCATGGTGCTCCTTCCGACGGTGCCCGCCCCTGTTCCTCAGGCCGGCGTGCTCGAGTGTGCCTCTGATTCGATCACGTACACCAGCCCGTCGCTGCCCTCGTAGCGGTGGGCCTCGCCTGCCAGCCGGAGGTGCTCGAGGTGGGCGTAGGTCTCGCTCTCGGCCATGTGGCCCCAACGATCACGGCGGAACAGCTCGTGGGAGAAGTCGCTCACCGTCGCCGGCCCGAGGGCGGCGGCGATGGCGCGGACACGGTCGAGGCGCTCCACGTGGTGGGCCTTGATCGCCGCGATCCTGCCGGTCAGATCGCCGAAGGGATGGCCGTGGGCGGGGAGCACGTCGGTGACCTCGCCCAGGGCGGCGACCTTGTCGAGGGAGGCGACGAAGTCGGCCAGCGGGTCACGGCCGGACCCGATGCCTGCCACGTGCGGCGTGATGGTGGGCAGCACGTGGTCGCCGGACAACAGGACATTTCGCTCGGGGTCGTACAGGCAGATGTGGTCGAGGGTGTGACCGGGCGAGTGCACGGCCACCCACTCCCGGCCGGCGAGCCGAAGGACGTCACCGTCGCGGACCCGCCGCGTGGGCCGGGGCGACACGAAGCCGGGGACCAGGCGGGTGCGCATGATCCGGAACGCCAGGCGCTGACGCCACGGCGGCTTGAACTTCCTGCCGCCCCACGGCACGGGCTCACCCCAGGGGTTGGGTCCCGAGCTCTCCGGGCTTTTCTCGTCGCCGTCTCCGCCGGTCTCGTCGCCACGGCCACCCGGGCTGTCGTTGGTGCACGGCTCCGAGTCGGACCCGGTCGACCAGGTGCGGAAGCTGGCGTGCGACACCAGCTCCGCCTGCGCCTCCTGGGCGAGCCGGCCCGCTCCCCCGAAGTGGTCGGGATGGGAGTGGGTGACGATCACCGTGTGCACGTCCCTGATCCGCAGCCCGGCCCCCCGGAGCCGGTGGGTGAGCGCCCGCCAGGACGAGGGTCCTGGCACACCCGGATCCACGATCGCCGCGCCGTCCTCGTCGAGGAGCGCATAGCAGTTGACGTGGCCGAGCCCCGGCATGCGGATGGGAAGCTGCATCCGGAGCACGTTCGGCCCCACCTCGCTGACCGTCTCTGCGGCCGGCTCCTGCTCCTGCTTGGGGGCTCGCTCCATCACCGACACCCTAGTTGCTCGACGGCGCCAGCTTGACTGGCCGGTCAAGAGATTCGCGCCCTCAGACGGGGCGAAAAATGGCCGAGCGGTAGTACGCCAGCTCGGCCACGCTCTCTCTGATGTCCTCGAGCGCCCGGTGCCCCGAGGCCTTCTCCGGGGCGGCGGCGAAGGCCTCGGGGTACCACCGCCGGCACAGCTCCTTCACCGTGGACACGTCGATGGAGCGGTAGTGGAGGTGGTTTTCGACTGCCGGGAGGTACGCGGCCAGGAACCTCCGGTCGGTGCCGATCGAGTTGCCGCACAAGGGAGCCGTGCCGGGCTCGGGCACATGGCGGCGGACGAAGTCGAGTGTCCGGGCTCCGGCCTCCTCCAGGGTGACCGAGGAGGCCTCGATCTCGGCCCGCAGGCCGCTGCGCTCGTGCATGCTCCGGACGGGCTCCACCATCGCCATGAGTGCCTCCCGTGGCGCCGAGATGACCAGGTCCGGTCCCTCCTCGACTACCGTCAGCTGGTCGTCGGTGATTAGACTGGCGATCTCTACAATGACGTGGCGGGTGGGATCGAGTCCCGTCATCTCCAGGTCCATCCACACCAACACGGCCGCATCGTAGGTCGAGGATCCAGACTCGCGGTTTGCTGGGGCATGCCACGGGTAGCGTGGTGTGACTTGGGGCGATCGCGGGAGCCGGCGTCGAGGCCGGCCCAAGAGCACAGGCTGACAGCGATTCGACAACAGGAGAGGACGACCGAGAGCCGATGACCGAGCATGCTGCCGAGCGACCCCGGTTCGCCATTGTGATGCGGGGTTACGACCGGGATCAGGTCGATGCCTACCTGGCGGAATACGAGCGATGGGCTGGTGACGCCCAGTCGCACATCGAGGCGGGGGAGGCCCGCCTGGCCGCCGCGGCCCGCCGTGTCCACAGCCTGGAGTCCAAGGTTGCCGATCTCGAGGAGCGCTCGGGCGACACCCTGCCGCCCTCGGTCCGGTCGCTGGGCGAGCGGGCCGAGCAGATCCTTCGAGACGCCTGGGAAGCGGCCCAGGAGCTGCGAAGCAACATCGTGTCCGAGGCCGAGGAGGAGCGGGAGAAGGCCCGTCACGCCTCCGACGAGCTCGTGGCCGCGGCTGAGGGGCAGGCGGCCGAGATCGCCGAGGACGCCCGCAGCCAGCGCGAGGGGGCCGGCGAGGAGGTGGAGCGCGCCCGCCACCAGGTCGAGCATTTCATCAAGGAGGCCGAGGAGTCAGCCGAGGAGCGGGCCAAGGCGGTCTGGGACGAGGCCCAGGTCCAGCTCTCGGATGCCCGCGAGGAGCTGGATCGCCTCGAGGACCAGCGCCGGGCGACGCTCGGCGAGCTGGCCCGCCTGCGCGAGCTGCTCGAGGGCGTGATCGGCGGCGGCAACGGCCCTCGCGGCCCGGGTGGGGCGCTTCCCCCCGGTGGTGATTCCGAACCGGTGGACGCGACCAGGGAGACGGCGCGCGTCGAGCGCGACCATGCCGCCGACGAGACCCGTGAGGTCGGTGGGGATAGTCGAACGCAGCGCGTGCCGCGGGTGTCCGATGACACCGACGATCAGGCCGCGCCGCGTCAGCGCCGGGCGAACGGGGATCGCCGCCCAGCGACCAAGAGCGCCTGACGCCGCGGCGGGAGGCCGGCCCCGAGAGTCCGGCGGACCGGGAGCTGGCTGCCGGTCGCCGGCGGTGGCCGGAGTGGACGACGGTATGGTCGGGGCGTGATCGACGTGGCCGTCAGGCGGCTCGACCCTGAGCTGCCCCTTCCCACCTACGCCCGCACCGGCGACGCCGGCGCCGACCTGGTGGCGCGGGAGGATGCCACGCTGCAGTCCGGTGGCGGTCGCGCTCTCGTGCCGACCGGCGTGGCCCTGGCCATTCCCGACGGCTTTGCAGGGTTCGTCCAGCCCCGCAGCGGGCTGGCTCTCGCCCACGGGGTGACCTGCCTCAACACACCGGGCCTCATCGATGCCGGCTACCGAGACGAGATCCGGGTCCTGCTCGTCAACACCGATCCCAGCACCGTCTACCGCGTGCACCGTGGCGACCGCATCGCCCAGCTGGTGATCCAGCGGGTCGAGGCGGCGGGGTTCCGTCCGGTTGAGCAGCTGCCGCAGAGCCAGCGTGGCACCGGTGGCTTCGGCCACACGGGCCGCTGAGGGTCCGAGGAGCGCACCGTGCCCGAGCTTCCCGAGGTGGAGGCCCTTGTTCAGTTCCTCGACGGCCGACTCAAGGGCCAGACGATCGCCAAGGTGGAGCTGGGCGCCATCTCCGCCCTGAAGACCTTCGACCCACCGCTCGACGCCCTTCACGGGCGGGACGTCGCGGGGGTTGGTCGACGTGGCAAGTACCTGCTCTTCGAGACTGCATCGACGGGCACCTCTGAGCCGCTCTGGCTGGTGCTGCACCTGGCGCGGGGTGGGTGGGTGCGATGGCGCGACGAGCTGCCGACGTCGTTGGTCAAGCCCGGGAAGGGGCCGCTGGCCCTGCGGGCGCGCCTCGCCACCGGCGCCGGCTTCGAGGTGACCGAGGCGGGCACGGAGAAGCGGCTCGCCGTCTGGGTGGTGCGGTCCCTCGAGGACGTCGAGCCGCTGGCCCGGCTGGGCCCCGAGGCCCTCGACCCCGCCTTCGACGTGGGCGCCCTCGAGACGGCCCTGGCGAAAGGAACGACGCTCAAGGGAGCCCTCACGGACCAGGAGGCCATCGCCGGGATCGGCAACGCCTATTCGGACGACGTGCTGCACGCGGCCCGGCTGTCGCCGTTCAAGCCGGCGGCCAAGCTCACCCGACCGGAGCTGCAGCGGCTGTTCGACGCGTTGGTCCAGGTGCTGACGGATGCGGTCGAGCGATCGGAGGGCCTGCCGGCAGCGGGACTCAAGGCCGAGAAGCGAGCGGGCATGCGGGTCCACGGGCGTACCGGCGAGCCCTGCCCGGTCTGTGGCGACCGCGTCCGGCAGGTGGCTTTCGCGACGAAGTCGCTGCAGTACTGCCCGACGTGCCAGACGGGCGGCCGACCGCTTGCCGATCGCCGGCTCTCCCGCCTGCTCAAGTAGCATCGGAGAACTGCGAGCCAGTTCGGGGGAGGTTGATTGGTATGCAGCGCCTCAGCGGCCTCGATGCCACCTTCTTGTACATGGAGACACCTCACATGCACATGCATGTGGCGTCGACGTGCGTCTTCGATCCGGCCGACGTGCCGGGCGGGTACTCGTTCGACAGGGTCCGGGCCATGGTGGAGAACCGGCTGCCCCTGGTGCCGCCGTTCCGGCGCCGACTGGTGCAGGTGCCGTTCGCCCTTCACCATCCGCTGTGGATCGAGGACCCTGACTTCGACCTCGACTACCACCTGCGCCGGGCGTGCCTGCCGTCTCCGGGCGGCCACCGGGAGCTCGCCGACTTCGCCGCCGACTTTCTCAGCAGACCACTTCACCGGAGCAGGCCGCTGTGGGAGATGTACGTGGTCGAAGGACTCGAGGGCGGCTTGGTCTCGGTCGTGACGAAGACCCACCACGCCGCCATCGACGGCGTTTCGGGCGAGGAGCTGACGGTCAACCTGCTCGATCTGCAGCCCGAGCCCGTGGTCGTACCGCCTCCTGACCCCCCGTGGCATCCCGACAAGATCCCCACCGACTTCGAGCTGGTGGGCTGGGCGCTCTTCTCGCTGTCTCGTCAGCCGTTGGCCGCGACCAAGGCCCTCCGCCGGACGATCACGACCGCTCTCAACCTGCGCCGGCGGAACCGCCTGCCCGGTGCCGCGCCCCCACCGGCGCCCTTCAGTGCTCCCCGGACGTCCTTGAACACGTCCATCACACCCCATCGACGGTTCGCGTTCGCCGAGGTGTCCCTTGACGACGTCAAAATGGTGAAGAACGCGCTCGGCGGGAGCGTGAACGATGTGGTGCTCGCGGTCTGCTCCGGCGCCCTGCGGCGCTACCTGTCCGAGCGGGGAGAGGAACCCGAGTCGTCGCTCGTGGGCATGGTGCCGATCTCCGTGCGTACCAAGGACGAAGGGGCCTCGCTGGGCAACCAGGTCACGGCCATGCTGGTGTCGCTGGCGAGCGACGTCGACGATCCCGTGGAGCGCCTGCACGCCATCAGCAGCGGGGTCAGCATGGCCAAGGAGCAGGAGAAGGCAATTGGAGCCGACACACTCACCAACTGGGCCGAGTTCGCCGCTCCGGCGGTGGCCGCCCGGGCGGCGCGACTCGTCTCGAACATGCGGGTCTTCGATCGGGTCCGGCCGCTGTTCAACGTCGTGATCTCCAACGTGCCCGGTCCAAACGTGCCCCTGTACTCGGTGGGGGCCCGCATGGTGGCGATCTACCCGATGGGACCGGTAGCCGAGGGCGTCGGGCTCAACATCACGGTGATGAGCTACATGGGCTCGATGTACTTCGGTCTGGTCGCCGGCAGGGAGGCCGTTCCTGGCGTCGACGCAATTTCGCGGCACATCGTCGACGCACTGGAGGAGCTCAAGAAGCCAGCCGACCGGGCCATGGCTGCCGTCAACCGGCCCGCTCGTGCGCCCCGCCGGCCGGCAGGTGAGCGAGGCTCGAGGAGGAGATCGGCAGATCGGTCCTGATAGGATCGATCGCCACGCGGACGTGGCTCAGTTGGTAGAGCATCACCTTGCCAAGGTGAGGGTCGCGGGTTCGAGTCCCGTCGTCCGCTCCAAGAACGGCCCATCCGCCGAGCAGTCGACCCATAGTCCCCGCCATCGCGATCGCCACAGCACTTCTCCTTCGGCGCATGATGAGTCGTCTGGT
>DASXCO010000186.1 GCA_036491125.1 Acidimicrobiales bacterium
ATCCGTGTCGACGAGCACCACGTCGGCGTGAAGGGTGGCCGCGGCGGCGCCGATGTCATCGGCTAGGGAGACGGGACCGAGCAGCTCGACGCGCTCGCGGCTGCGGTCCAGCAGCCCGAACAGGCCGCGAATGATGATCTCGGTGTCCGCCACGAGGAGCACCCGGACCTGGCGACCGGGGATCGCGCGCGCTCCGTTGGGACTCGGCTGCTGGTCGTGCGCAGCTCCGGTCTGGCCGTCGTACATCGCATCGGTTGAGATGCTCATCGCGTCTCCTTGCCCTGACTCTTCGACTCTGCGGAGGCACCTCGAAACACCGGAACGAGCCCGGGTGTGCTGATGCCGAGCCAAGGCTGGTCCTCGCGGTCGACCCCCAAAAGAGGATACCGCCTTTGTAAGCAACCGTACAGAGCGGTGGCTTCAGCGCCTCCGCCCAAAAGGGGCAAAGAGGACAATCGCCCTTAACGCCCCCGCTCGTCGATCCCGTAGAAGAGCCGTTCGACCACCTGGCGGGACCGGCGGGTCACGCGCCGGTATTCCTCCCGCAGGGCCACGGCGCTGGTTCCGAGGCTCCTCGCCAGCCGGGACAACTGATCGGCCTGCGTCGGGAGCGCATCGCCCGGTGCCCCGCGAACAAGGTACAGCCGGTTGCGGGTCCGCTCGCAGAACCGATACGCGACGCTGAGGATCCCGGAGTCGGCGGGGTCGAGCACGCCCGACTCCACGAGGGCGCCGAGGGCGGCGATGGTTCCGGGCGACGCGATCCGGTGACGGAGCTGGAGCAGCTGCGCGGTCCACTCGATGTCGGAGAGCGAGCCGCGGCCGAGCTTCAAGTGGAACTGCGGGTCCTCACCCGCGGGCAGGCGCTCGCGCTCCACCCGCGCCTTCATGCGGCGGATCTCCCGCTGCCCCTCGTCGTCCAGCGGCCGCTGCCAGACGAAGTCGTCCACGACGGCCATGAAGCGCCGGGCGACATCGGGATCGCCCGCGACGGGACGGGCCCGGATGAGCGCCTGACGCTCCCATGTGCGGGCCCAGCGTCCGTAGTAGGTGCGGTACCCGTCGATGCTGCGCGCCAAGGGCCCGTCGCGACCTTCGGGTCGGAGAGTGGTGTCGAGTGTGAACAGGCGCCCCGCCGGTGTCGTGCCGTTGACCGTGCGGACCACCGCCTCCGCCGTCTCCTCCGCCGCCGCGACCTCTGCAGTCGTGCGGCCTTCGAAGATGATGAGCACGTCGAGATCGCTGACATAGGACAGCTCCGCTCCACCGAAGCGACCCATCGCCACGATCGCCATGGGCACAGGTGGATCCAGCGATGCCAGGGCCTCCTCGAGGGTGACCTCGGCGAGATCGCTGATCGCTGCTCCTGTCGCCTCGTCGTCGTCGATACCGAGGACGTCCCGCGCCGCGATACGCGCCATCTCGGTGTCCTTCAGGCGGAGCAGGCCTGCACGCCACCGCTCGTGGTCGTGGCGCCAACCCAGGACGGCGCCGGCCAGATCGGCCAGCTGGGCCCGGCTACGACGGGCCAGGGCGGCGTCGTCGCCGAGCATGGCCGCCAGCTCGGGGTTGCGCCGAATCGGTTCGAGCAGCGGGCGGCCGGTCCCGATGAGCAGGCACAGCCGGCGCGCCGACTCCGGGGAGTCCCGGAACGTGGCCACCAGCCGATCGCGACGATGGGCACCTGTCGCCAGGGCTCGGAGGCCGAGCAGACCCAGATCCGGATCAGGTGACTCGGACAACCACGTGAGCAGCAACGGGAGCGTCTGCTGCATCAGCCGCGACGAGCGGGTGAGGCCCCTGGTGAGCTCGGCCAGGGCCGCCCTGGTCCGCTCGGCGTCGCTGAAGCCGAAGGCGGCGAGGCGAGATCGCACGGCGTCGTCGGAACCGAGGGGTGCGGGCGAGACGGGCTCGGGCCGCTCTCCCGGGACCGCCGTCCTCCCGGGCCGCCCTCCCGGGGCGGCGGGCGGCTCGGAGACGGCCGAGAAGGCCTCCAGCAGAGGGCGGAAGAACAGCCGCTCGTGGATCGACCGGGCCACGGCCTGGTGGTCGCTCAGCTCGCGGTCGAAGCGGGCCAGGGCGGTCCCCGACGCATCGTCGCGGTGGCCGAGGACGCGGGCGAGCTGCGCGCGGGCCGTCGGCTCGGACGGGACCGAATGAACCTGGGCCTCCTCGACCAGCTGTAGGCGGTGCTCGACGGTGCGGAGATAGCGGTAGGCGTCGGCCAGGGCGCGGGCGTCCCCCTCGTCTACGTAGCCGGCGGCTCCGAGCTCGGTCAGGGCGACGAGGGTCGAGCGCGAGCGCAGGGCAGCGTCGTTGCGCCCGTGGACCAGCTGGAGGAGCTGGACCGCGAACTCGACGTCCCGGATCCCTCCCCAGCCCCGCTTGATCTCGCGGTGTGACAGGCCTCGCCGAGCCACCTGCTCCTCGGCGCGTGCCTTCATGGCCCGGATGTCCCGCAGATCGTCGGCCCCGAAGGTCCGCGCCCAGAGCTCGAGCTCGGCCTCGCGCCGAAAGGCATCCCCGAGCGCCCGGTCTCCCGCCACGGGACGCGCCTTCAGCAATGCCTGGCGCTCCCACGCCTGGGCCCAGCGCTTCCAATACGCCTGGTACGAGCGAAGTGAGCGGACCAGCGGCCCGTCACGCCCCTCTGGCCGCAGGTCGACGTCGACACGAAAGGAGCCTTGCGCCACCTCCATCACGTTCCGTGCCGCTCGCGGGCCCGAGCGCCCGTCGCCATCGACGAACACCACGTCGATGTCGCTGGCGTAGTTGAGCTCCTGGCCACCGAGCTTTCCCATCCCGATGACGGCGAGGCTTTCATCGCGCGGTACCTCGGCCAGGTCGACCGCGCCGCGCAACACGTCGTCGGCCAGGTCGGCCAGGGCGCCGACGACAGCTTCCAGATCGTCCAGCCCGGTCAGGTCGCGAGCCGCGATCCGCAGCAGCTCGAGTCGCTTCCATGCGACGAGGGCCGTCGCGCTCCGGGCGTCGACAGGCGGCCGGTCACCGAGATCGGCGAGCACATCGATGGACCGTGGATCGGTCTCGCACAACCGGGTGAGCGACCTGCTGGCCGCCAGCACAGCCACCAGGGCGCGGGCCAGCCCGTCGTCCTCGTCCAGGCGGTCTGCGAGCCCCGTATGGGTCTCGATCAGCCGCGCCAGTGGGGCCCTGACGGCGATCGGGGCGGCCGAGCGCTCGACCGCCTCGGCCAACGGGCCCGTCGAGGCCAGGGTGGTCACGGGACCAGTGTGTCAGGCCCCGACCGTGGAACCGGCCGCGGGAGGGCGATGCGGGCCGACAACGACAGGGCCCGACAAAACAGCCCTCGGGCGTAGTCTCGATGCGTGGGTCGTCTCAGAGTCGCCGCCTGTCAGCTGGACACCGTCGTCGGCGACCTGAACGGCAACGTGGAACGCATCGTCGCCGGCCTGGCCGAGGCCGAGGCGGCCGGCGCCGACCTGGCTGTGTTCCCGGAGCTGGCCCTGACCGGCTACCCGCCCGAGGACCTCCTCCTCAAGCCCGGGTTCGTGGGCGACAACCTTCAGGCTCTGGAGCGAGTTGCCCGAAGCACCGGTCGATGCGCCGCCGTGGTCGGGTTCGTCGACGTCGGGCGCGATCTGCACAACGCCGCCGC
>DASXCO010000187.1 GCA_036491125.1 Acidimicrobiales bacterium
GCCAGCCACATGAACGGGAAGGTGGCCACGGCGATCACGCCGCCGAGCGACCGCACGGCAAGATCGCCCGTGCCGAACACCCGCATCCACCCATGAAGCAGCACGTAGTACAGCGGCGGGGCCCCGTCGTGCCGGAGGGCGTCGGTGATGCGGGAAAGCGGGAGCCTCGCGATGCTGACGGTGTTCGCCTCGTCCAGCCACAGCGGCGATCGGGCCCAGAAGCGCAGCACGACGGCGGCGACCAGCACCGCGCCGGCAGCGAGCGCCAGCCAGGTGGTGGGCTGGGACAACAGGCGACCCGGCGCCCGCTCGCTGGGAACGACGGGGTCGGGGCGCTCCGGGGGCGCCTCGACGGAGCGGCTCGTCACGGCCCGCCAGGGTAGTCACCGACGCCACAGCCCGGATGACAGTGCGCCCGGGAGGGCGCCGCCGTCCCTTCGATCAGGTCGGTTCGGGCGGCGGGTCGGCGCTCGTGGGGGCCGCGAGGTTGAGCGCCACGGAGTTGATGCAGTACCGCTGGCCGGTCGGGCGGGGACCGTCGTCGAAGACGTGACCCAGGTGGCCGCCGCAACGTCGACAAGTCACCTCGGTACGCACCATCCCGAGGCTGGCGTCGCGATGGAGCTCCACGTTGGCCGCTACCGCCGGCTCGGTGAAGCTGGGCCATCCGGTGCCCGACTCGAACTTGGTCGAAGAGTCGAACAGCACGGCGCCGCACCCGGCGCAGCGGTAGGTGCCGTCCGCTTTGGCGTCGAGGTACTCCCCGGTGAAGGGACGCTCGGTGTCCTTCTGCCGGAGCACCCGGTACTGCTCGGGCGTCAGCTCATCTCGCCACTGCTCGTCGGTCTTCTCGACCTTGTCGACTTCGCTTGCCATGCTCCCCCTCGGATCGGCCCGGATCGGGCGCGGGATCGGCCTCCACATCGGCCGTCGTTCCTGGTCGAGCGTAGTGGCGCGCCCCGCTCGAGCGGGCGCCGGCCCTGCCGAGGAGGCGGACGTCCGGCCTCTACTATCGCTCTCCATGTCGATCACGGCCCGGCGGGGCGTGAGCCCGAAAGGCGGGGCCGATCCTGTCACCCGCGACCCCCTGGGCGAGCGAGCCAGGAGGATCGTCCGCACCGCAAGCCGGTTCCTGCCGATCTCGATCGTGATGGTGCTGGTGCCCATCGGTGTGGGAATCGGGCGCGTCCTGTCCACCCTCAATCAACCGTTCATCAGCTTCGGCGACGTCGCCGTCCTCGAGTCCGCGGTCAGGGACACCCTTGGCGGCCATCAGCTCCTGGGGCCGTACTCGCACTTCGGCTGGTTCCATCCCGGGCCCGCCTACTTCTACGTGATGGCCCCGGTGTACGGGCTCTTCGGCGAGAGCGCCCGGACGATGTTCCTCGGTGCCTTTCTCATCAACGCCGCCTCCGCCCTCGCCATCGTCGTCGTCATCCGCTGGCGGGCCGGAGAGTGGGCCGCCCGCTGGGGCGCCCTGGTCGTCGCCGGGCTCCTGTTCTTCACCGAGGCCTCGTCTCTCGTGCTGTACAACCCCTGGAACCCCTCCGTGCTGGCGCTGCCGTTCCTGCTGACGATGGTCCTCGCTGCCGCGGCGGCGACAGGATCGACACTCTCCCTGATCTGGGCGGCGCTCGTTGGCTCGTTCGTCATCGGGAGCGAGCTGGGGACTGCCCCAGCCGTGCTCGCTGTGCTCGTGGTCGGGACCGCTCTGTGGGGCTGGGCCGTGTGGAAGCGGCGGGCGGCGTCGCCCGTGCCCCACCCTCTCCGGTGGGCGAGGCCCTCGCGTCACATCGTCGCCCTGACCGGCAGTGCGCTGCTCGTCGTGCTGGTGTGGGTGCCACCGCTGATCCAGCAGACGACGCAGACCCCGGGCAACGCGGGCAGGATCGTCTCCTTCTTCGAGCACCCCCCCACGGCAGAGCAGGCCGGGGGACGGCACACGAGGGGTCAGGCGGTGCGCGGCGTGGCCGAGTACGCCGCCACGCTGCCGTTGAAGTCCGACGCCTTTCCCTGCTGCGAGCCCAACCAGTTTGCCGGGCCCAACTCGGCCTACACCGGCCGTCTCGTCATCTTCGGGGGCGGCGTGCTGGTCGGTGTCGGCGTGGCCGTGATCGGTTGGCGGCGGCGCCACCAGCTGGCCATGGGCCTCGGCGCCATCTCCGTGGTCGCGTCCGGAGCAGCCGTCGTGTCGGCGACCCAGGTCGTCGGGCCGCTCTACGAGCACCTCCTCTGGTGGACCGCCACGGTGCTCGTCCCGGCCTGGATCGGCGCCGGGCTGCTGGCGATCGATTTCATCGGAACACGTCAGAGCGGGCCGCTCTCGACGCCCGTTGCCCGCCGGATCACGTCGGGGGCGCTGGTGGTGGCCTGCGCCGTGCCGTGCCTGGCCCTGGCGTGGTCGCTGTTCCGCGACCCGCCGATCGGCTACGGCGACGACCCGGGCCGGCAGGTCGCCGCCCGGCTGGTCGAGCAGCCGGTGCGGGCGATGCACGTGCGCGACCTCAGGGTCGAGGAGGCCGACCCGGACCAGTTCGGGCTGGCCGCCTCGGTCGTGGTCGAGCTCCAGAAGGCCGGGGTGGCCGTCCACCTCGAGCCGCCCGCGAGCACCAGCTACGGTCCCCAGGAGCAGGTCCGGGGCCCCGACCAGGCGCTGTTGGTGGTCAGCGGACCCCACGACCCCGCGCCGGCCGTCTCCACCGCAGGTGCCACCCACCTGGGGACCGTGGAGGACATGCAGCTCTGGCTGCGGCCCCTGCCCGCCACCTGAGCCATCCCGCCGTCCCATGGGGACCCTGTTTGACGAGGGCCCGAAGCATCTTGTTTACTATCTTGATCAAGTTAGTCGACTATGCCGACACCGCCCCGGCTACAGGGTGAAAAAGGACTCTTCGTGCCGCTCCGCCGTTCCCGCCCGCTCGTCTTCCTCGCCCCGCTGGCCCTGGCGGCCCTCGTGACGGCAGCGTGCGGCGGGGGAGGGGGCGGCTCCGCCAGCGCCGGGACGACGGCGACGACCTCGTCCTCGTCGTCGGGTGGGCCGCCTGTGACGGTCAAGCTGGGCTACTACCCCAACCTCACCCACGCCACCGCCATCGTGGGCGTGCAGCAGGGCATCTTCGCCCAGGCCCTGGGGCAGGACAAGCTTCAGACGGCCACCTTCAACGCCGGCCCGGCCGCAGTCGAGGCCCTCTTCTCCGGGGCTGTCGACGCCACCTACATCGGCCCCAACCCGGTGATCAACGCCTACCAGCAGTCCCACGGTCAGGCCATCCGGGTCATCTCCGGGGCGACGTCGGGGGGCGCCGCGCTCGTCGTCAAGCCCACCATCAACTCGGCCTCCGACCTGCGGGGCAAGAAGCTGGCCACGCCCCAGCTGGGAAACACCCAGGACGTCGCCCTCAGGTCCTGGCTCCAGGGCAAGGGCCTCAAGACCGACCCGCAGGGGGGCGGCGACGTCTCGATCCTGCCCCAGGACAACAGCACGGCTGTGCAGGCGTTCCGGACCGGACAGATCGACGGTGGCTGGTTGCCCGAGCCCTATGCCAGCCAGCTGGTCGCTGCCGGCGGCAAGGTGCTCGTCAACGAGAAGAGCCTGTGGCCGGGCGGTCGCTTCGTCACCACCGAGCTGGCGGTGCGCACCGACTTCCTCAAGCAGCATCCTGACGCCGTGGCCCGACTGCTGCAGGGCCAGGTGCGGGCCAACGACTTCGTTAATCAGCACCCGGCCCAGGCCCAGCAGATCGTGAACCAGGGCCTGACGCAGCTCACGGGTAAGGCGTTGCCGCCGGCGACCATCCAGGCGGCGTGGCCCGACCTCACCTTCACCAACGACCCGGTGGCCTCGTCCCTTGCCGCTTCGGCCGCCCACGCCGAGAAGGTCGGCCTCCTGGGACCGGTCGACCTCAAGGGCATCTACGACCTGACCCCGCTCAACCAGGCGCTCGCCCAGGCGGGCGAGCCCCAGGTCGCGGGGGCGTAAGGGCCATGGCCCGGCAGCTGATGGCCAGGGTCGGGGCGCCTGAGCGGCCCGTCGCCGTCGAGACATCGCCGGCGGTCTCGCTCCGGAACGTCTCCCGGGCCTTCGGCGACCGCGGCGCTGCCGTGCTCGCCCTCGACCGGGTCAATCTGGACGTGCGGCCCGGCGAGTTCGTCTGCCTCGTTGGCGCGTCCGGCTGCGGCAAGACGACGCTGCTGAACCTGGTGGCTGGACTCGACCGGCCGAGCGCCGGGGAGGTGGACGCGGGCGGGGGCCGGCCGGCCCTCATGTTCCAGGACGCTGCCCTGTTTCCCTGGCTCACGGTGGCCGGGAACGTCGAGCTGGCCCTACGGCTCAACGGCGTCCCCCGGCCCGAACGTCGCACGCGCGCCGCCGAGCTGCTCGAGACCGTGCATCTCGGTGGAGTGGGACGGCGGAGGCCGCACGAGCTCTCGGGCGGGATGCGCCAGCGGGTCGCCCTGGCCCGGGCGCTCGCCCAGGACGCTGGGGTGCTGCTCATGGACGAGCCCTTCGGGGCGGTGGACGCCATCACCCGGGACCTGCTGCACGACGAGGTGGAGCGGATCTGGCAGGCCAGGGACGTCACCGTGCTGTTCGTGACCCACAACGTCCGCGAGGCCGCCCGCCTTGGCGATCGCATCGTGCTCCTCACCAGCCGGCCAGGGACTGTGGCCGCCACCTTCGACGTGCCCATTCTCAGGCCCCGCCGCATCGAGTCGCCGGAGGTCTCCGAGCTGGCCGGACGGGTGACGGCGCGGCTTCGAGAGGAGGTTGGGCGCCATGGCCGCTGACGCGTCGACGGCCGTCGAGGCGTCCAGCCTCGACCGGGAGCTGGCCGGACTCGACGCCCTGGAGCTGTCCACCGCGCCGGCGCGGAGCCGGCTCCTGCGTGTCGGTAGCGCCCTGTGGCCCAAGCTGGCGGCGATCGGCGTGGGCCTGCTCGTGTGGCAGATCGTCGTGTGGTCGCAGTGGCGCCCCGACTACGTGCTGCCGGGGCCCGTCCCGGTCTTCCAGGAGCTCGGCAACCAGCTCGGGCAGGCCGGCTTCTGGCACGCCGTCGGCATCACCCTGCAGCGGGCGGCGATCGGCTACGCCCTCGCTGTGCTCATCGGCTCGCTGCTCGGCGCCGCGGTGGCCCGGGTCCGACCGCTCCGGCGGGCCATCGGCTCGCTCATCACCGGGCTGCAGACCATGCCCTCGATCGTGTGGTTCCCGCTCGCCATCCTGCTGTTCAAGCTCGGCGAGGGGGCGATCCTGTTCGTCGTGGTCCTCGGTGCCGCGCCCTCGGTCGCCAACGGCCTCATCTCGGGCATCGACCACATCCCGCCACTCATGCTGCGCTCTGGTCGGGTGCTCGGGGCTCGCGGCCTCAGGTTGTTCCGCTTCGTCATCCTGCCCGCGGCGATGCCGGCCTTCGTCGGCGGGCTCAAGCAGGGGTGGGCGTTCGCCTGGCGCAGCCTCATGGCCGGCGAGCTGCTCGTCATTGTGGCCAACCAACCCTCGATCGGCGCCCGGCTGGAGTTCGCCCGGCAGTTCTCCGAGGCGGACACGCTGCTGGCGCTCATGATCGTGGTCCTGGTGATCGGCATCCTGGCCGACACCGTGTTCTCCTTCGCCGACCGGTCCATCCGCCGGCGGTGGGGCCTCATCGAGTCGAACGACTAGGCAAACGCCAGGGCGCGGACGTGATCGAGCGGCCATGGCCCGCGCCCCGACCTGCGGCACCAGGGCCAGCCGGGAGCGCCTAGCATCGGACGCAAGCCCTATGAGCGCGCTCGACACACGCACGGGTCGTCGCGCCTCGCCGTCGTCGCCCGAGCCGGGACGCAGCGGGGCGCGCTTGTCGTCCGCACAGCGCGCCGGCCAAGACGACGGCGAGAGGATTCGCCAACTGAGGGCGAAGAAGCGCCAGGCCACCGGGCTTCTCGTGGCGATGTTCGCCGTCTTCATCGTCGTCTCCGTCGTCGGGAGCAACCACGGAGCGCTGGCCTACGTGCGAGCGGCGGTGGAGGGCTCCCTGGTCGGCGGGTTGGCCGACTGGTTCGCGGTGGTAGCCATCTTCCGCCACCCCCTCGGGTTGCCGATCCCTCACACTGCGGTGATCGTCGAGCGCAAGGACCAGTTCGGCGCGGCCCTCGGTGGGTTCGTGCAGGAGAACTTCCTCAGCTCCGACACCATTACCGACCGGATCCGGTCCTCCCAGCAGCTGACCAAGGCCGCCGACTGGCTCGTCGTGCGCCCGAACGCCGAGACCGTTGCCGGGCACGCAGCGACGCTGGTGGTGGGTCTCGCCGACGCCGTCCGCAACGAGGACGTCCACCGTCTCATCGAAGACGAGATCTCGAGCGGCCTCGAGCGGGTTCCTCTTGCACCGCTGGCGGCGCGGGCGCTACGGGCCGTGACGGCCAACCAGCGCCACCAGGAGCTGCTCGACTCGGTGCTCCGCGGCTTCGAGCGGTTCCTCAACGAGAACCGCGACAGTCTGCGAGCACGATACGCACGAGAGTCGCCGTGGTGGCTACCACGCGTCGTCGACGAGCGGATCTTCGATCGCATTCTCGACGGGGTGCACGACCTGCTGCGAGAGATCAACACCGACCCCGCTCACGAGATCCGGTCCCAGGTCGACAAGTGGGTCGCCGCGCTCGCCGACAACCTCGAGCACGCGCCCGAGTACCGCGAGCGCGGCGAGCAGCTCAAGCGTGACCTGCTGGGACACCCTGAGCTGAGGAAGTGGACCGCCTCTCTGTGGGAGGAGGTGAAGGCGACCCTTCGATCGCAGGCGGCCAACCCGGAGTCGGAGCTGCGTCGACGCCTGGCGGACGCCCTGATTGGTGCGGCACGACGGCTCCGCGACGATCCCGCGCTGACGGACAAGGTGGAAGAGCTCGTCGAGTCCGGGATCCGCTACGTCGCCGAGCACTTCCACGACGAGATCATCGATCTCGTGAGCGGCACCATCTCCCGTTGGGACGCAGCCGAGACGTCCAGCAAGCTGGAGATCCTCCTCGGGCGCGATCTCCAGTTCATCCGCATCAACGGCACCGTCGTCGGCGGTCTGGCCGGTCTGGTGATCTTCTCGGTCGGACAGGCCATCGGCTAGCGCGCTCAGGTCGGGGTGGTGTCGGACTTCTCGGCGTGATGGTCCTGGACGGCCTTCATCACCGCGGCGCCGGCGGCGCCGATGAACTGCGGCCGGTTCGTGGCCGCCCAGTCGCGAGACGCCACCGTGTGGGTGACCGACCCCTGAAAGAGAGGCATGACCTCCTTGGCGAACAGCTCGTACGATCGCAGCGTCGCCAGGCGATCGGCCCAATCGTGGGCCATGAACAGATAGGTGCCGAAGCCGCCCGACTGGTCGATGAGCCTCTGGATCTGGGTGATCGCCAT
>DASXCO010000188.1 GCA_036491125.1 Acidimicrobiales bacterium
ACCGCCAGGTCGTCCTGCTTCTCGGCGACGGCGCCCTCGGGTTCTCCGCCATGGACGTCGACACCCTCGTGCGCCACCGGCTCCCGGTCACCATGGTGGTGGGCAACAACGGGATCTGGGGCCTGGAGAAGCACCCGATGCGCGCCCTCTACGGCTACGACGTCGCCGCCGACCTCCAGGCCGGCTGCCGCTACGACGAGGTGGTGCAGGCCCTGGGCGGGGCTGGGGAGACGGTGGACGATCCGGCCCAGATCGGCCCTGCCCTCGACCGGGCGCTGGCCTCCGGAGTTCCCTACCTCGTGAACGTCCTCACCGACCCGGCGGTGGCCTACCCGCGTTCGTCCAACCTGGCGTAGCTCCCGCCGCTCCTAGTGGGCCTTCTTCAAGAAGGGCTCGACCTCGACGACGACGCGGGTGAGCTTGCCGGCGCCGACGAGGCCGCCGGCATCGCTGGCGGCGACGGTGAAGGTGAGGCGCCGCCCCTCGATCCGCTCGAGGGCGGCCTCGGCGGTCACCGAGCGGCCGACCCCGGTCGGTGCCAGGTGGTCGAACTGCACTCGCATCCCCACTGTGGTGAGACCGGGCGCCAGCTCCCCCCGGATGGCCTGGACGCAGGCTTCCTCGCACAATCCGACCAGGCGCGGGGTGGCCAGCACGGGGACCTCCCCTGACCTGAGAGTGGCCGCTGTGTCGGCCTCGGTGACCCGCAGGGTGGCTCGGCCCGTCAGGCCGATAGGGATGGACACGACGGTACGATACGGGTCGGCCAGCGCAGCTGGCCACACGGTTCCCGACGGCACCCCGCCGGAGGGCAGAAGGAGTGCTCGTGATCGACTCTTCGGTGGTGGACCGCGTCCTCGGCGAGGCCCTACGGACCGGCGGCGACTTCGCCGAGCTGTTCGTGGAGGACCGCCGGACCTCGACGGCCTCCCTCGACGACGGCAAGGTCGAGGAGCTGTCGTCCGGGCGTGACCGCGGTGCCGGGATCCGGGTCGTGATGGGCGAGACGACCGGGTTTGCCCACACCGCCGACCTGTCCCAGGGAGGCCTGCGCGCCGCAGCGGGGGCGGCTGCGGCGGTGGCGCGCGGAGGCCGCGGCCGGACCGTGGCCGTGACGCCGTCCACGGCGCCCCGCCACAACGAGGTGTCCACCTACCCGGAGACCGTGGCCAAGGCGAGGAAGGTCGAGCTGCTGACCCGGGCCGACGAGGCGGCCCGGTCCGAGGGGGCGGCGATCACCCAGGTGGCCGCCGGCTACGGCGACAGCCGCCGGCGGATCCTCGTGGCCAACAGCGACGGCCTCCTCGTCGGCGACGACCAGGTCCGGACGCGACTGGGGGTCTCGTGCGTGGCCCTGGGCGACACCGGCATGCAGACGGGGTACGAGACGGCCGCCCTCACCGTCGGCTTCGAGCTGTTCGACCGGGTGCAGGCTGAGGAGGTCGCACGCGAGGCGGCGCGGCGGGCCCTGACCAAGCTCGCGGCCCGACCGGCTCCGAGCGGTGTTCTCCCTGTCGTGCTCAAGGGTGGGACAGGCGGGATCCTGTTCCACGAAGCCTGCGGGCACGGCCTCGAGGCCGACCACATCGCCAAGGACAGCTCGGTCTACACCGGACGCGTCGGCGAGCTGGTGGCCAGCCCCCTGGTGACGCTCGTCGACGACGGGACCATGGGCCCGGAGTGGGGGAGCTTCGCCATCGACGACGAGGGCCGCCCGGCCCAGCGCAACGTGCTCATCTCCGAGGGCGTCCTCACCGACTACATGTGGGACTTCCTCCGGGCCCGCAAGGAGGGTCGGACCTCGTCGGGCAACGGCCGGCGCCAGAGCTACCAGCACCTGCCCATGGTGCGGATGACCAACACCTATCTGATCGACGGCACCGACGACTCCGACGAGATCGTGGCCCAGACGCCCAACGGCGTGTACGTGGCCAAGCTGGGTGGCGGCCAGGTCAACACGGCCACCGGGGACTTCGTGTTCGGGATGAACGAGGCTTATCTGATCGAGGGGGGCAGGATCACCGAGCCGCTGCGCGACGCCAACCTCATCGGCAACGGTCCGGACGTGCTGAAGGGCATCGACGCCATCGGCGACGACTTCGCCATGGGACCGGGCACGTGCGGTAAGGACGGACAGGCCGTGCCGGTCGGTTGTGGCCAGCCGACGGTCCGGATCAGCGGCGTCACCGTGGGGGGCACAGCCCGTGGCTGACCTCTCCGACGTCGTCTCCCGGGTGATCGCCGGGGCGGGCGACGACGAGGATGTCGAGGCCTACGCGGCGCGGACCTCGGACACCGCAGTCCGCGTCTTCGGCGGGGACGTCGAGTCGCTGTCGTCGGCGGAGTCGGCGGGAGTGGGCGTGAGGGTGGTGATGGGGAACCGCCAGGGTTTCGCCTACACCGGGTCGCTCGACGAGGCCGACCTCGCCGACGTGCTTGCCGAGGCGAGGGACAACGCCGCCTTCGCCACGCCCGACGAGCACGTCGGTCTGGCGACACCCGACGGTGTGGCCGCCGCCGACCTCGACCTGTGGCGACCGGCCCTGGCGGACCTCCCAGCCGACCGCAAGGTGGCCATGGCCCTGGAGCTGGAGAAGCGGGTCCGGAGTGGGGATCCCCGGATTCGCCAGGTGGAGTCGGCCAACTACGGCGACGCCAGCGTCGAGGCCGCCATCGCCAGCACCACCGGCATCAGCGCCGCCACCCGTCGGACGGCGTGCCACCTGTCGGCCTATGCCATCGCCGGCGAGGGCAGCGACACCCAGACCGGCGGCGGCTACTCGGTGGGACGAGAGCCCGACGAGCTCGACCTCGAGGAGGCCGCGACCGACGCCGTCGATCGGGCCACCCGACTGCTCGGTGCGACCAAGGCCCGCTCGAGCCGTCTCACCGTCGTCTTCGATCCCCGGGTGACTACGGTGCTCCTTGGAGTCATCTCCAGCGCCCTGTCGGGCGAGGCCGTGCTCAAGGGTCGGTCGCTGTTCGCCGACCGGCTGGATCAGGAGGTGGGCGCGTCGACGCTGACGCTCACCGACGACCCGACCGACCCGCGGGCCTACGGCGCCGCCACCTACGACGCAGAGGGCCTGGCCTGCCGGCGCAACGTGCTGGTCGAGAATGGCGTCCTCACCCGCTTCCTCTACGACACCTACGCGGGCCGGCGGGCCGGCACCGCTTCGACCGGATCGGCCGTGCGGGCTGGCTTCAAGTCGGCGCCCGGCGTCGGGTGCCGCGCCTTGTCGCTGGTGCCCGGCACCGCGAGCCAGGACGACATCATCGCGTCGGTTGACGAGGGGATGCTGGTGCAGTCGGTGACGGGCATCCATTCAGGTGTGAACCCCATCAGTGGCGACTTCTCGGTGGGCGCGGAGGGGATTCTCATCCGGGACGGCGCCCTCGCCGAGCCCGTTCGGGAGGTCACCATCGCCTCGACCATCCAGCGCATGCTGAGCACCGTGGTGGCCGTGGGTGCCGACCTCGAGTGGCTGCCCGGCATCGCGGCCGGGCTGACCCTGGCGATCGGCGAGGTCAGCCTCAGCGGCGCCTAGACCGGCCCGGGAGGCCGGCCCAA
>DASXCO010000189.1 GCA_036491125.1 Acidimicrobiales bacterium
GGCTCGCGCCGTCTCCGAGGCGCTGGCGTCCGACCAGCTGGACAGCATCGCCGCTGCGGTGGCCGAGGCTCTCAGGCCGGCCCAGGCCGAGGCGATCGCCGACGCAGTGGCCGAGGCCGCGAAGTCGGCTCGCCCGCCTGCGGCCATCCCCGCTCCCGACGCCGGCCGCAACAGCCGCCCGGTCATGCCGCGGCGCACCCCACAGTACGGTCGGGCGCTCGACCCTCGACAGCCCGCCAGCCGGGGGGAGCTCCCCGCCCGCAGCGTCCCCCGGACTCGGCCGACCGCCGAGGAGGACGATTTCGACCGGGATCCCGCACCGAGGACGCGGGAAGTTCGTCGGGCCACCCCGCCGCCTGGACGCGCGCCGGTGTCAGCGCAGCCTCCGATCGAGGACGAGTACGGCATCGATGATCCCCCCGATGAGGGACCCGCCGACGACCGCCGCCGGCCCAACCGACCGTTGCGCGCCAATCGGTCTCGCCCCTTCCGGGGCTGACCGCCCCGGCCGCGCTGGGACCTAGGTAGCTCAGTTCTGCCATGCCGGCCGTTGTCGTATTCATCGTCGCCGCGGGCGCTGCCGCTGCCGCGTACGCGGCGCCGCTCGAGATCGCTCTGGGTGTGCTCCTGGGATCCTGGCTATTGGTGCCGGGGAGCCTCTGGCTTCCTGGAGCGCCGAGCCTTCTGCTCGTCGATCGCCTCGTCTTACTGGCGTTCGTCATCGGCCTTGTCGTGCGGATCCGGCGCGGTGAAGTTTCGGTGGATTCGTTGCGTCCTACCCGGATTCACGTCGTTCTGCTTGTCTACCTGGCGGCTTCGTTCGCCACAGGTGTCGCGCTGGCCGGCAGTGACGTGCCCCTGAAGGCGTCCCTCCATATATGGCTGGGCGTGCTCGACCAGCTGGTGCTCTTCGTAGTCGTGTTGGCCGTCGCGAGGACCATCGGCCCCCGCCGAGTCGCCCGCACCGTGGTCGCCCTGGTCGTTGTGACTGCGGTGATCGCGCTGTTCGAGCGGGTCCTCGGATCGGGTTGGTCATCCTGGTGGTTCCACGGCCTGCCCAAGCAGCAGAGCGCTCCCGGAGCCATCGAGCTCGGCACCCGAGGTGGCTCGTCACGAGCCCAAGCGGCGGCCCAGTTCCCTCTCGAGTACGGCTGGGTCACCGCGATCCTCCTGCCGCTGGTTGCTGCCGTGGGCCTGTCGTCTCGCCGGTTGTTGGTTCGTCTGGCTCCGGCGCTCGTCCTGGCCGGCGTTGTCGTCTCCGTCTCGCGGAGTCCAGTCATTGCGAGCACGGTCGCCGCGTTGGTGCTCCTCGTCGGAGTCCGCTTCGACCTCCGGATACGACTTCCCTTGTTGATCGCCGCGGCCATAGCGGTGCTACTTCTCGTGTTCGTACCATCGCTCACTGCCCCGTTCTCGTCCGCCAGCCACAGCGACTCCGCATCCATCCGGGTGGACCGCCTGCCGCCGATCATGCAGGCCGTCGCTCCCCACCCGTACCAGGGTCTGGGCCTAGGTGCACTTGCCACGCGGGGGCTCCCCGGCGTCGACAATAGCTACGTCCTTCTCTACGCAGAGATCGGGATCCTCGGCCTCCTGGCTTGGCTGGCATCGTTGCTGACTGCTCTTGGCGTCGGGCTGGCGGCCCTCCGGGCACCACCCGGCCCTGTTCGCGCCATCGCTGCAGGTTGCCTCGCGGGGATCGCGCTTGTTCCGGTTGCCGCCGCCTCCTATGACTTCGCCAGTGTGCTCCAATCCGGGTGGGCACTGTGGATCTTGGTGGCTGTAGCGACCGCCATCTGTGAGCTTGCGCCTCGCAAGGCGTCTGGTCAGAGGCGACGCTGGGCAGATCGAGTTCTGCTGCCGGTCGCCGGGTTCACCGCCGGAGCTGCGGTCTTCGCCCTCACGCCTGTGCACGCCGCTTCGACCTATCGATTCGAGACTCAGACGGCCTACTGGGCGGCGACAGAGCCGAGGCCCGACGAGTACATCGGTCGCGTCTTGGTCAACACCGCTTGCGATGTCATGGCGGCTGCGCCTCGAACCGATGGCGTGACCATCAGCTGTAGGCGCATGGATCTCACGCAGCCGGCGTCGCAAGGAGTCGGTGAGGCGCGGATCCAGGGACCTACCGCCGATCGCGTACGGGCTACCGAGAGCGAGCTCAATGCTCGGGTCCACGCGGCGGTGCCTGGCTTTCGCGTGTTTCCTCTCGGTGGAATCCAGTCGGGTCGGCCGACCTGGGCCCAGACCGCGCCGGTGTGGTTGGCCGCCGGGGGCCTCATCGTCGGCCTGATTGCTCCGGCTGGTCGGCGTCGTCCGGACTCCGAGCGTGAGCTTGAACCAGTAGCTGCCCCGCTACTCAGCACGATCTGACTCGTAGCGGTAATACCGCGATCGGCTCATCCGGATACTCCCGCGCTGAGCAAGGTCCGCGGCCGTCGGACGTTGAAATAATCCCCCGTGCCCAGCACTGTTCACCCCCAGTGACCGTTGCTGCGGCTCCCGAGGTGGTCGTCGACGCCGACGTGCTCGGCCGGCGCAGGACCGGCGACGAGAGCCACGTTCAGAACCTTCTCAGGGAGCTGGCCGGAGTGGATCACGGAATGCGGCTGGTGGCCGTCGCGCGACGAGAAGAGGTGGTCCCTGCGGGGGTTGAGCCGTTCGTCCTCCCGGCTCGCAGCCGGGTGCAGAGGCTGGGCTGGTCCCTTCCTCGGGCCCTCAACGCTCTCCGGCCGCGTCTGGCCCACTTTCAGTACGTCATCCCGCCCCTCTATCGAGGACCGGCGGTCGTCATGGTGCACGACCTGTCGTTCGAGCGTATGCCCCAGCTCATGGGGTACCAGGACAGGCTGGCCCTTCGCACCTTGGTGCCCTTCGCGGTTCGTCGGGCGGACCGTGTGCTCACGGTCTCGGAGTGGTCTCGAGCGGACATCCTGGACTGCTACGGCCTGGAGCCCGAGCGGGTCGTGGTGACCGGGGGGGGACTCGACCCTGCCTTCACCCGCACGGGGGACCGGCCTGACCGCCCGCCGTACCTGCTGTTCGTCGGCGCCCTGCAGCCTCGCAAGGGACCGGTCGTGGCCCTGGACGCCCTGGCTCGCCTGCCCGAGGACCTCCAGTTGGTGATGGTCGGCCCGGTGAAGCGGGGGTTCGGGGAGGTGCGGGCGTCGATGGACCGGCTCCGGTTGAGCTCGAGGGTCGAGCTGGCCGGATACGTTTCCAAGGAGGACCTGGCGGGGCTCTATCGCGGAGCCGCCTGCATGATCTTCCCTTCGCACTACGAGGGGTTCGGCCTTCCCGTCCTCGAGGCGATGGCGTCCGGCACGCCGGTAGTGACTACGACCGCCGGGGCAATTCCTGAGGTCGCCGGAGACGCTGCGGTGCTGGTGCCGCCGGGCGATCCTGATGCCCTGGCGGCGGGTGTCCAGGTCGCCATCGCGGATCGCGACCGGTTGGTGGCGGCCGGACTCGATCGGGCACGGAGGTTTCGTTGGGCGAGCGTCGCTCAGAGGACACTCGACGTGTATCGGGAGGTGCTGTCGTGAGCGGCACGGAGGTCGGGGCAGTTGTTGTCACGCACGGACCCCACCAAGATCTCGCCGACTGCCTGACGGCGTTGGATCGCCAGGTCGACCAGCTCGTTGTCGTGGCCAACCTGCCCGGCCCGCTGCCCGTTCCCCCCGCGGCCGTGCTCATCGAGAACAGACGACCGGTTGGCTTCGCAGAGAACGCCAATCGTGGTGTGGCTGCCACCACCGCCCCGTGGGTTGTGATAGCCAATCCTGACGCCGTGGCTCGTCCTGACGTGGTCGACCGCCTCATCGGCTTCGCCGAGACCAAGCCCGCCGCTGGGGTCCTCGGGCCCCGCCTGGTGTATCCGGATGGCCGCCTCCAGTCGTCCAGGCGGCGGTTCCCAACTGTTTCCGGCACTGCGGTTCGCCGGACGCCCCTCCGCTTTGCGTTTCCGCCTGACCGCTGGCAGCAGGCGCATTACTGCACCGATGAGGAACCGGATCTGCCGGTGCCCGCGGACTGGCTCATTGGGGCTTTTCTCCTTCTGCGCCGCCGGATGTTTGACGAGATAGGCGGTCTCGACGTCGGATACCGCCTCTATGGCGAAGACATCGACCTTGGCTATCGGGCGGCCCGAGCCGGCTGGGAACGCTGGTTCGTGCCCGACGCGATGGTCCAGCACCGGTTTGCTGCCGTCATCGATCGGCGGTTCCTCCACAGGCACACGCTGTGGCACATGCGCGGCATGGCCCGGTACATCCAAAAGCACCCCGAGAGCATGCTCCGCTTCCGCTGATGAACCGGGTTCGCAGCCGGTGAGCCGATGATCTATGAGCTGAAGGTTCGAGCACTGAACAGTCCGCACGGCCACAAGGCCGCGCGTCGCTGGCGCCAGGTTCGCACCGGCGTTCCCCGCGCCACCCAGACCGCGGACTACATGCGAGGCCGAGTGGAGGGTCGCAGTGTTGTGGACGTCGGCTGCATGTGGAAGATCCACGGTGCGCACTGCTTCATGGCCGAGGACATGGGTGCGAACCGCATCGCTGGAGTCGATCTCTACAGCACTTCGGAGTTCGAACGTGCTCGCGAGGACCGAGGATCCAAGGTGGAGTTCTACGGTGCGGATGCCACCGAGCCAGGGGTCCTGAAAGAGCTCGTCGGCTCAGTCGACCTCGTGTGGTGCTTCGGCGTTCTCTACCACGTCCCGGATCCGTGCCAGCTCCTAAGAGGCCTCCGGGAGATCTGCACCTCCGAGTTGGTCCTCGAGACCTTCACCATTCCTGAGGTCCCCGGCGTGCCCCACGCGGCCTGTCTCTTTCCCTACTTGACCGACTCCCAACGGCGTTCGTGGGAAGGCCGCCGAGCCCAACCCCGGTATCCGATCACCAAACCACTTCAGGGCGCCGGAGGCTTTGACAACAACTTCTGGGGCCTGTCGACCACCGCGGTTGTCGCCGCCCTGAGGTTGGCGGGTTTCGTGGTGGATCACCACGAGCCTTCTCTGCACGGGACCCTGCGGACGGTCTTCTTCGCCAGGCCGGATCCCAACGGCGCCGTGGTGTTCCAGTCGCCGTGAGCTGACTGGGCGGTCGGTCAAATCTGCCGATGGGTCTGAGCAGGGAACTCTGGCACCACCGACGAACTATCGAGGGTGGCTGGCTCCACCCCTCGTGATCGCGCCACGACGACAGCTCGGACCCGCCGGATCGGGCCGAGTCCGCCGCCGGCCGATTTCTTCACGCCGACGTCAGGTGTCACCAATGGTCACGATGCCTCCCACGAGGACGAGCCGGGCCAGGACTGGTCGCGGGCGCTGTGGGAGGCACTGAAGCACCGGCCCGGCCGCAACCTGGTGCTCTCGCTGGCGATCGCGCTCTTGGCAGCGGCCCTGGGCGCGACCCTCATCCTTAAAGAACCAGCCAAGTGGTCCAGTAGCGCAACTCTCCTGATAGACGACCCCCAACAGCTCGCTACAGCTGGCGACGACGGAATCATCAACAAGCTCAACCAGCTCCGTCTCAAGTACGCTGGCCTCGTCTCGACGACAGCCATTGCCGGCCCGGTGGCTCAGCAACTCGGAGTCGACGAGGGGATGGTGGCCGGGTCCACCTCAGCCGTCCCGGCACAGGACTCGCTCATCCTCTACACCGAGGCCACCGCGTCGGACCCGTCAATGGCCCAGCGGATGGCTCAAGCGGTGGCCGACGAGCTGGTGAGCTACGTCTCGGACGAGAACTCCCGATTCCAGCTTCCCGCCAACCTCCAGTACACCTTCAGCGTCGTCAGCCCCGCGACCGGGGCTAACCAGATCGCACCCTCGCATACCCGCGCCGAGACCGTGGCCGCGGCGCTGGCCGCAGTAGCACTGATCGGGGCTTACGTAGTCCTCCAGCTGGTGGCGCCACGACGCCCACGACGCCTACAACGTTGATGCTTCGTTGTCATTCCGGCGGGGCCTCACGGACGTCGCGTGAGCCGGCCGAGCCAGCGGCCCGTGATGGCGACGCCGTGGGGGAGGAGCAGCTGCCGGCGTCGGAGTCGGGGCCCCTGCTGGGCGGCGAGCTCGGTGACGACACCGAGCGCTGGCCACATCGCCGGGTCTCGCCAGGCCGTCGGGCGCTCGCCGCGCCGGGCGAGGTCGCCCCATCCAGCTCCGAGGCGGCGATGGAGGGCCCAGGTGCCGGCCGCCGTCGATCGAGGCAGATGACGGACGCGGGCGGCGGGGGCATGAACGAGCCGGAACCCCGACGCGCCGGCCCGCTGGCACAGGTCGAAATCTCCGCCCGAGCGGAGGCCTGCGTCGAAGGGACCGATGCGCTCGATGACCCGGGTGGCGACGAAGAGGTTGGCCGTGGCGGCGAACCCCTCCTTGGCCACGCTGTCGCCCTGGCGAAGGTATTGAGCCCGGTCGTAGCGCTCCCAGATCGTCGGCGAAGGACTGCCACTCGGGACGACGTCCCCACCGACGAGGTCGCCTTTGTCGAGGGCCGCGATCCCCTCGGCGAGCCATCTACCTTCGGGCCTGCAGTCGGCGTCGGTGAAGGCGAGCACCGCCCCTTGGGCCTCGGCGATTCCGGTATTCCGCGCTGCGTACGAGCCGGGGCGGGGCTCCAGCAGCACTCGGTCCACGATCGGGTGCCCATTGGCGAGCTCGGCGGTCGCGTCGTGAGAGCCGTTGTCCACGACAATCACCTCCGAGGGCGGAGCATCCTCCTGGCCAGCCAGGGCGTCGAGGCACTGGTCCAGCACGCCAGCGCCATCTCTGACGGGTACGACAATGCTCACGAGTGGTGCGGGTGACACCGGGCGTAGGGTACTCCGGCCCTGTGGGCTCCACCGATCCGGTGCCCGACGTGACGGTGATGTTGCCTACCTATCGCCGCGCCCGGAGCTTGGCCCTGGCCCTCGCGGGGCTGGCGACTCAGCGGGCTCCAGGCGCACAGTGGGAGGTCATCGTCGTCGACAACGAACCGGCACCCGGGTCCGAATCCGTAGTCATCGAGGCGACTGGATCGATGCCGGTCCCGCTGCGTTATGTGCGCGAGCCGATCCTGGGTGTCTCGTCGGCTCGGAACCGCGGGATCGCCGAAGCGCGAGGAGCGGTGTGCGCGCTGCTCGACGATGACGTGGTCCCCGATCCTGGCTGGCTGGCCGCCCTGGTGGAGCCACTGCTGGCTGGTCGCTGTGAGGCTGTTGGGGGTCACGTTGTCCTCGATCCGATGGTTTCGCGACCGCGATGGCTGGACGAGGCGGGCCTTGGTGGGTATCTCACCCGGTTCGAGCCGGCTACCGAGCAGCGAGCTCTTCACGAGGGGGAGGTGCTGGTGACAGCAAGTGCCGCTGCTCTTACCGACCGTCTCCGGGACATCGGCGGCTTCGATTCGCGCTTCGGTCCGCGCGGTCGTCGGCACCTCGTCGCCGACGACGACTATCTGAGCCGCAGGCTCGCGGCCGCAGGATGCCGCCTCCGGTACGTCCCGGACGCCGTTGTCGTCCACGAGCTCCCGACAGAGCGGCTCTCCCGTCGGTACCTGCTCCGCCGAGCCTGGCTGCACGGCCGGTCTGAGTGGCTGCTCGATCGGGAGGTCCTCGAGCGGGGTCGCTTCAACGGGGCCGGGCCAGCCGTCAACCGACTCGCCTCGGAGGCCCGCCGCCGGTGGGCCGAGGGACTCAGCGATCCCGCCGTCCGGTTTCATCTCCTGTGCGATCTGGTGCGATCGGCGGCGTCAATCGGTGAGGGCAGCAGCTGGTGGTTCGACGGACCCGCCTCTGGTGGGAGCAGCCACTTCCACCGGGTCGGTGCGCAATGAGCGATACCGGCTCGTGGGATGGGGCCGCTCCAGCGTGCTCAGTGGTCGTCTGCACCCGAGATCGCCCCGAGATGCTCAGGGAGACGATCGTCAGGCTGGTCGAGAACCTCCGTACCTCTGATGAGATCATCGTGGTGGACTCGGCCTCTCGTCCTGGCTCAGTGAGGGCGGTCGTGGACAACCACAGCGACCGTGGGCGAGTACGCCTGCGCGTCGTGCGCCAGGACGTACCTGGGGCGTCCCGAGCCCGGAACGCCGGGCTGGCGGCCGCTCGGGCTCCGGTGGTGGCCTTCACCGACGACGATTGTCTGGTGACCGAAGACTGGACGGCCCGCATCGAGCAGCCCTTCCGTGACCCGGGAGTGGGGTTCGTCACCGGCCGGGTGCTCGGTGACCTCGATGTTCAGCTCCCACTTTCGTTGATGATCGACACGGAGCTTCGCCGCTTCGAGGGACCAGGCGACCCGGCAACCTACGGTATGGGCAACAACGTGGCGTTCCGGCGGTCGGCTCTACTCGGAGTCGGAGGCTACGACGAGGCCATGGGTCCGGGCACGCCGATCCACGCGGCCGAGGACCAGGACCTCATGTGGCGGGTTGCGAGCGCTGGATGGGCGGGCGTCTACGACCCGACCGCGGTCGTCGTACACCGCCAGTGGAGAGGACGTCGCGGATCGTTGGCGCAATCGTTTCGCTATGGCATCGGCGCGGGCGCGGTGGCCGTCAAGGCCATTCGGATACGACGGCGAGAGGGCTGGGAGATCCTTCTCGCTCGACTGTGGCGCGATGGTGTCCTGCGGGCGCTACGCGATCTGCAAGCCGGCTACGAGTGGGGAGCTGTTGCCGGGCTGGTCAGCCTCCCCGGAGTGGCGGTAGGAGTGTTGCGCGGTGCACGTCTGAGTCTCGACGGCGAGCACTACGGCGATCAGTACCGCCACTCACGCAAGCGACGGGCATTCAGCGCAACAGGTACGGCGACGTAGGATCCGAGCGGATGGGCCCAAGAATTCGGCGATCGCTCCCGGCGATACTCCTGATCTGTGGGCTGCCATTGGCACTGCTGCCGATCACTCCCGCCCATGCAAGCGTCGGACCCGCCAGTCCTCGACTGTCTGGTGTGGACTTCCTTACCGGTTACCACAGCATCACGCCGTGGGCCTTCGACTTTCCACGCATCAAAGCCGATGGCGCCAACACCGTCTCCTTCGACGTCTGGTGGCGGGTCCCGGACTTCTCCTCGAACTCGGTCACTCCCGATTTCACCAAGGCCACAGCAGCTCCCGTGACGCCTACTGACACCGACGCTGACCTGATAACTGCCGCGCGCCAGGCCCACCAGGCGGGTCTCAACGTGGTCCTGACGCCGAAGATCGTGATCGGGTCCAATGTCAACAACAGCGGCTGGCGGGGCCTTTACAATCCTCCAAACCCGGCGAACTTCTTCACCAACTACGCAGCCATGACCAACCATTACGCGTCGCTGGCCCAGCAAGCCGGGATGTCGATGCTCGTTGTGGGAAGTGAGATGATCGCGAGCGACCGGTACACGAGCTATTGGCGACGCGTCATCGCCTCCGCCCGCCAACGCTTCACAGGCCAGATCGGCTACGAGGTGGATTGGCGGGAGATTTCCCAGTTCAGCTGGGGCGACGCCGTAGATGCACTGTTGCTCTCTGCGTACTTCCCTCTCTCCAACGACGAGAATCCGACGCTTTCGCAGCTCGAGGCTGGGTGGCATTCCTATCAAGCACCCGGCCAGACCACGACCCAAGACGCCTTCTCAGCCGTGGCCGACTTTGCCCGCCGATGGAGCAAGCCGATCATCTTCGGCGAGGCCGGGTACACGGCCACCACGTATCCCGCCGACCAACCCTGGTGGAACAAGCCCAATCCCACCGTCGCTCCTCAGTCCCAGTACCTGGCTTACGAGGCATTGCTGGACACCTTCGTCGGGCAACCCTGGTGGGGTGGCGTGCTGTGGTGGGCGTGGAATGACGGTGGTCCGAGGAGCCCCGAGAACAAGCCTGCCGAACGCCTTATCGGGTCCCAGTGCGCCGGGCCGCCCAGTACGGCGCAGCATGGCGAGACATTATTGGGGCCCTGCCACACCAAGCTCGCTTCCGTCGGATCGGCCCCGAGCAACTCGACGAAGGCTGTGGGCGGCATCGCCCTCGGCACCCTCCTGCTGGCGGTTGCAACCCTGCTTTCCCTCGGCTGGTTCAGACTTCCTCGCCGGCACAGGGCGGAAATGCGATAGCAGGTGGTCCGACACGACGCTCCGAGTGGAGATGACAACTTGACCCGTGCCCGGTTGGGTTTCAACGCCCTCGCCTTGCAGCCCGGAGGAACGGGTGTCCAGACCTACGTCCGGGAGTTGCTCTGGGCGATTCCTGATGCCGTGGTGGCCGACCTCCTGGCCGCGGTACGTGCCGACAGCGTCGACGACCTGCCGCCAGGGGTGAGGCCCAGGGTGCGTCCTCCGGTACGGGGCTATCGACGGTTTCTGGAAGGGGCTCGTTCCCTCGGTTCGGTCGACCTCGTTCACGGTCTGGACGTCCACATCCCTGCGAGACCTTCGGCGGCCACGGTCTCGACGGTGCACGACCTGAGCGTCGTCGACATTCCGTGGTCCTTCCCGCGTCAGCGACGCAGGGGCGAGCTGCTTGCACTTCGCCACGCGGTGCGGACGGCTGACGCGGTCATCGTGGACTCGGGCTTCACTGGCGACCGGCTGAGGGAGTCCTTCGGCCGCGAATCGGTCGTAGTGCCCCTAGCACCGGCGGCGGACATGGTGCCCGCCACGGAGGAGATGCTTGCGAAGACTCGGGAGAGGTTCGATCTACCTCCGCAATTCGTTCTCTTCGTCGGCTTGGGTGCCCGAAAGGACATCGACACTCTGGCCGACGCCTGTCGTATCGCCGACTTGCCGCTCGTCATTGGCGGGGCGGCGGGCCCTTCCGGAACCGTCCCAACCGGAACGCGGCACCTTGGCTACGTCGCCCGAAGCGATCTCCCTGCGCTGTACGGCTCGGCGACGGTCCTCGCCTACCCCTCTGTGTATGAGGGCTTCGGGTTGCCTCCCCTGGAGGCGATGGCCTGTGGCACCGCTGTGGTCGCCTACGACATCGCGCCTCTCAGGGATATTCTTGGCGAGGCGGCCGTGTTGGTGAAGCCAGCGCACAGTGGCGCGCTGGCCGACGCCATCCGAGCGCTGTTCGCCGACGAGGACCATCGCGATGAGCTCATCGTCAACGGACTTGCGCAGGCTCGCCGGTACACGTGGGCGGCCACGGCGGCGGGCACGGCAGCCGTCTACCGACAGCTCGGCATCAAATGCTGAGAGTTCGCCCTGGCGAGTCGAGCCCGAGAGTTGGCCTACGCGATCCCGTCGGGCCCGATCATCCGAGCAAGAGCGCGATTGACGAGTCCGGGGTCGCTGCGGAGCCGGCCGAGCTGCTTCCCGACCTGCTCAAGTGTGAGGATCGCGGAGACCCGGGCCGACGGCGCGAGCAAGGAGCGCAACACGGCCCCTCGCTTGGTCCAGCCCTCCCCGCGTTGCATCCGGATGTGCGCGGCGATGAAGCTCCGGCATTCGGCGGGGAGGCTCGGCGCGTGCTTGTCCAGGAACATCTCCAGACCTTGCGACTCGGAGGACGGATTCGATAGACGGCGTTCGGCGTGGAACACCTGGCGCACGAGGACGTCGTTCACCACGCCGGCTCGTGCTCGTCTCACGCAGCGCAACCACAGGTCCCAATCCTCCACACTCGGAAACGCTTCGTCGAGCCAGAGCTCGTCACCGAGCGCGCTACGGCGGGCCATCACGAAGGAGAAGCTGCCTGGAAAGTTCGCCCACTGCACCTGTTCAGCGGTGAACGTGCTCGGCCCGCGGAAGACCTCGGCGGCAGAGTGTGAGGGCTCGTGCTCGATCAGGTAGTTGCACGAGACGATGCCGAGATCCGGGTGCGCCTCGAGCTCCTCGACCTGCTTCGCCACCTTGTCGGGCTCCCACCGATCGTCGTCGTCGAGAAAGGCGATGAGCTCTCCGCCCGCCCGGCGGAGCGCCGTGTTCCGAGCCACGGCTGCTCCGCTGTTGGTCTCCAGGCGGAGGACGCGCACTCGGCTGTCGTGCGCACAGACCAAGGCGACTGTCTCTTCGGCAGGTCTCGACGACGCGTCGTCCACCACGAGAACCTCGAGAGAGCGGTAGGTCTGGGCGAGCACCGAGGTTAGGGCACCGGCTAGGCGGTGGGGGCGATCGTGGGTCGGCAGCACCACAGAGACGAGAGGTCGTGTGGCGGTGTTGGCCACCTCAAGCCCCGAATGCTTGCGTGAAGGCCTCCAGCCGGGCGCTGGCCGTGACAAGCGGAGCATGGTGGTGGAGGATCCTCTCCCTGCCAGCCGAACCCAGCTCAGCCCGCCGCTCGGGCTCGGCGAGTAGCGAGGCGACGGCGGGGACGAAGTGGTGGCGGTCGGCGACGACCGTGCCGGCATCCGGGGCCCCGAAGATGCCCTCGACGCCCGCTGGTGTCGTCACGACGGGTATGCCGTAGGAGAGTGCCTCGATGACCTTGATCTTCGGACCGCTCGACGACGGACAGGGAAACACCACGACGGCGGCCCTGGCCAGGACCTCGGAACTGGTCGACACCGCTCCGACGACCTCGACGCCAGGGACCACGCCGACCTCGGATCGGTCGAGGTGTCGCCCGGCAATGAGCAACGTGGACCCCGGAACCTTGTCGCGCACGGCGGGCCACATGTCGAGCAGCCAGGTCAGGGAAAGGCGGTTCGGCCGCCAAGACCAATCCGCCATGAGCGCCGCGACCGGCGCCTCGACCGGATCCAGTCGCGCTGTCGGTGCTGGGTAGCCGATGGGGACCACGGTGGCAGGTTGGCGAAGGCGTTCGGCCACGCGGCGCGAGTAGGCGAGCACGAGTCGTGCCCGGCGGCCGGCCCGATGCTCGCAACGAGCCGTTTGCACATCGCCCGGCGCCAGGCGCTTGACGGCCCACGCGTCTGCCAGGGCCCGGAAATGCACGGTCACGACTCGCCGGGGGAACCGGGCGACGGCAGGGAAGGATGGGACATGGTCTGCGACGGCTAGGGCGCCGGGAGCGGGTTCCCAGCCCATGTACGCCTGCTCGAAGCGGGGCTGCACCACGCTCCGCAGATGTGCCTTCCAAAGAGGTCCTGGGTGGCACGGCTGCCAGCGGCACCACGGCGGCAAGGGGCGGGGGGGCATCGCCGGATGCCACGTCCAAGCGTCAACGTCGTGCCCGAGGGCGATGGCGCCTTCACACCACGACCACAGGTCACGCCCGGCGGCAGTGCCCTCCGGGTCCGGGAACTCGCTCGCCGCGACCGAGATCTTCACGAGGCGCCCAGAGGCGTTAGCAGGGGCTGCGGCGATGAAAGACAGCAGGCACCGTGCGTGCCAACAGTCGGGCGTCGAGCCAGACAGACCAATTGTTGATGTACGCGAAATCCAACTTGACCATCTCGTCGTACGTTAGCCCGTTGCTGCCTGCGACCTGCCAGTAACCGGTGATGCCGGGCGGGACGCAGTGGCGTCTGCCGTCGAGGGCGCCGAACTCGTCCGGGTGGACCGCGAGGGGCCGAGGTCCGACGAGGCTCATCTGGCCCTTGAGCACGTTGAACAGCTGAGGAAGCTCGTCGATTGAGTAACGGCGGATGAAGCGACCGACGGCTGTGACTCGGGGATCCTCCTCCATCTTGAACAGCAACCCATCGGTGACGTTGTTTACCTTCAGCTCCGGAAGCAGATGCTCGGCGCCGACGACCATGGAGCGGAACTTGAGAGTGGCGAAGGTCTTGCCTCCCTGTCCGACTCTCTGCTGGTGAAAGAGGATCGGCCCACGGTCCTGCAGCCAGATGGCGGCGGCAGTCGCGGTCATCACGGGGGCCGCGAGCACTACGAGAACTGACCCGACGATGAGATCGAAGAGGCGCTTTCCGGGCACGGCACGAGCGCTTCGACTGACCGTCCCCAGAGTGATGAGGGGTAGCCCTCCCACCTGGGCGACCAGGCACGGGTGGAGGAACAGCTCGGCAAGCGGAGGCAACATGGAAAAGCTCAGGTCGAGGCCCTCGCAGCGCTCGATGCAATCGGCCACGACGCCGTCTCGGTCGCCGTCAGGCAACAGCACGACGTGGCGGATCCGATGCTCGGTAACGACCCTCGACAGGTCGTCCGGCAGGTGCCCTACACGCTTGGCGTCGACCGAAGGATGGAGCACGTCGACTGGCAGCAGGCCGGCCTCGGGGAAGGCGCAGAGCTTGTCCACCACCGTTTCGGCCATCTGATCTGCGCCGATAACCATGGTGCGACGCAGACCGTGGCCCCGCCTTCGGGCGGAGACGACCACCGCCCAGGTGACGGTACGAAGAGCCACCAGTCCCGTGGCAAGGAAGGCCGCCACCCGAAGCTCGGTCAGCGGCGCCAGGATGGCCGAGAGGACCACGACAACGGCGAACAGGGGCCCGACCAGCCGGGCCGGGTACCAGGCCACTCCCTGAGTCTCGATGGATGTACGGCGGGCGTAGAGCCCGCTGGCCAGGAAGGTGACGAGGACCAGCGAGACCAGGGTGGGTACGCCCACTCCGCGCACGCCGGCGGCGACGGCCGCGCCGGCTGCCACGATCGCGTCAGCCGCGAGGGTCGGTACGGAGGGCACCGACCCGTGCACGTGGTCCACTATGCCGAGCCACCGGGGGAAGTCCTCGACTGGTCGGACACCGTCAAGGCCGACGGGGAGGGGCACAGCCCTCGGCGACCGGAGGGGGGGTCTCCGTGGTGTTACGAGGGGCAGGGGCGAGACGATCTGGTCAGCTGAGACCGTCGGAGAGCTGGCTCCCGCCGCCCGGGTCGTGGGAATGGTCGGGGCGAGCTGGTCAGCCGTGACTGTTGGCAGAGCGGGAGATTCCTTCAAACTCTCGAGGGCTGTCGGTTGAGCGATCTGGTTGGCCGAGACGGTCTGTCGCCCGCGCGTCGCCCCCGTCTCGCCGACGAGTGGCGCACCCTCATGTCTCATCCCAGCTCCCAACGTTCTTCCCCTGGGCCATTCAGCGCGCTTGGCCGCAGCATTTCGATCTGCCCTACGTCTTCTCCTGCCGGTTGACCGAGCCGGGCCTGGTGTTTGCCCGGAGTTCCCCCCCTCGGGGTATGCGAGCAACTCCTGCGGACCCACTCCGGAGGGACGGAGCAGGCCCCAGGCGCTCAGACCGCCCGAGAGTCCTCCAGTTCACCCGTGCGGGGGAGGCTACTTGGCAAAAACCGCCCATCGCATATGGGCAGGTCGCGGAACGGTCAGCTCCAGGCCGTACTCGATCGCGCCGCGGACCCGATCGGGCAGCCGGGCGAAGCCGGCGGCCTGCTCATCCCGGGACAGCCATCGGAAGAGGGGTCCGATTGCCACGAGCCGGAGCCCGCTCGCAGCGGTGGAGTCGAGCCAACGGGGCTTGGCGCGAAGGCGCACGTGGGGAGCGGGCACAGCGTCGGTCGCCCCGAAGCGGTCCGTCACCACGAGACGGCCGCCGTAGCGGAGCGCCCGGGCCAGGTCCTCGACGGCCGCCTGCCACTGATCGTCGTCGGTCAGGTGATAGGCGACGTCCATCATGGTGATGAGGTCGTAGGTCTCGGCCGGACAGGGCAGGGGCTCCGACCCCACCGCGTGCCGGTAGACGGTCATTCCCGGAAAGCGGGAGCGGAGACCATCCACCGCAACGTCAGCGATGTCGCAGCCCTCAACCGTCGCACCCCATGCAAGCAGCTGGTCGACCACCCAGCCGACTCCGCTGCCGACATCGAGTGCTCTCACGGGACCGGTGCGGTGACCGAGGGCCCGCCAAAGGGCGCGGTGCTTGGCGCGGTACAGCCACTGGTTGTAGGGCTCCGAATAGCAGATGTGTCCTGTCCCGCGCAGGCTGAAGTCGTCAGCGAGGCGCTGGGACCAGTACTGGGCCGGCTCGTAGGTCACCGCTCACCTCTTCGATGAGGGGCTGCGCTGGACCTGCCCGCTAGACGCGCCACCGAAGGAGGGCGGGCCCCCATCGTCGAACCAACACAGATGGGCCATCCGACCGTCGCACAGGAGATGAGCTTGGTCCGGCCAGCGCCCAGCCCGAGAGTCTCGGTGATCGTTCCGGTGCGGGACCGGCGTGACCTCCTCCGCCGAATGCTCGACGCTCTCGCGGCCCAGACGCTGACCGACCACGAGATCATCGTGGTGGATGACGGATCGGAAGACGGCAGCGGCGATGAGGCTCGTCAGGATGCCGCTCTGGGGAGGCCCGTCAAAGTGGTCGCCGGCGGCGGAGCTGGGGCGGTGGCGGCTCGTCGCCTCGGAGTTTCCCATGCCAAGGCCGGGCTGCTGGCCTTCACTGACAGCGACTGTGTGCCGGAGCCCGGCTGGCTGGCCGCCGGGGTGGCAGCCATCGAACAGGGTGCCGACCTTGCTCAGGGTGTCACCCGTGCCCTGCGGCCGCCGCGGCCCCTCGAGCGCTGTGTGCAAGCGCCGACCGAGGATGGCCTCTATCAGACCTGCAATGTCTTCTATCGCCGTACAGCTTATGACGCGGCAGCAGGCTTTGACATCAGCGCGGGCAAGCGGCTGGGCTTTCGACCCGGCTCCCGATTGCGGGGCCTCGGCTTTGGTGAGGATGTCCTGCTGGGCTGGCAGGTGCGACGCTCGGGCCGGGCCGCATTCGCTCCCGATGCTGTCGTAGCGCACCACGTTTTTCCCGTCGACGTCGTCGAGTCCCTACGTAGGGCTTGGACCGCGGGGGCTTTCCCGTCACTTGTGCGAGAGGTCCCAGAGCTTCGCCAGACGCTCCTCTTGGACGGGCTCGTCCTCGGCGGCCGTCCTCGCCTGGCTCTCTACGCTGCGGCGCTCGCCTTTCTCGCCAGGCGTGATGGCGTTGCCACCGCGGCCTTGGTGATATGGGTAGGTGCCCGGCTTCGCCGGGTCGCACAGCTGGAGCCATCATGGACAAGACGGGCCACGGTCCTACCCGTCGACCTGACGCTTGACGCCGTGTCCGCGATTGCGCTAGCTGCCGGGAGCATGCGGGCGCGTCGATTGGTGCTGTGACGAGAAGTCTCGAGATGTGGTCGACTCAGTCTGAGCAGGAACGCAATCGCCCATCGCGGAATGGGTTCATCATGACGATTGACGATTCGCAGGGCGCCTCGCGGCCTCTGGTGCCAGGCCATCGAAAGGCGCGTCTGCTGTGAAGATTGCCGACTTCCTCCGTCCGGGAATACCAGCCAGTCTGCTCTTGGGCGCCGTGCGCCCCTCTGCGTCCCGTCGCCAGCGGGCGTTGGCTGCCCTGGCTCTCGTCGGCTTTTGGACCGCCGTGTATGCCCGGTACCGCCGCGGAGGCATCGAGGAGACCGCCCGTGAGTACGAGATGCTCGGAGGGGCCAACTGGGAAGCTTTCACCCGCCACTACAACGAGCGAGTTCCGACGATCGAGGAGGAGTTCGCCCTCTGGGGCGAGTTCCACCAGCATCGCCACGAGATGCGCTACGACCTCGTTGCCGCAGCTGTTCGTCGCCATGTACCACCTGGTGGGAGCATCCTCGACGTGGGCTGTGGGTCAGCCCTCGTGGCGGACCGCCTCCTCGACCTTGATGGCTCGTACGTGGGCATGGACTTCGGGGGGCACCACATCGTCTACGCCGCCAAGAAACTGCGTGACCTCGATGTCCCGTTGCGTCGTGCGGTTGTCCGGGGAGATGGTGAGCGGTTGCCGTTTCCGGACGCTGCTTTCGACGTCGTTGTCATGTCCGAGGTCATCGAGCACCTCCTGCGGCCTGAGGTAGCGGTCTGGGAGGTGGCGCGGGTCCTGCGCCCTGGCGGCGTGTACGTGATGACGACGAACAACGCCAGTGAGGTGCCGCTGCGGTCGCCTCTCAGTCATCTCTTTGCCTGGCTGGAGAAGGCGCTGGGAGCCTACCGCCCGGGTCTGATCTCCCGGCGCCCGTGGGTCTGGCCCGAACGCGTCGATCCGGACCTGCTTCCCGACGACCTTCCGGACGTCTACCTCCCGCACACTCACCACATCTACGCTGAGACCCGAGACCTCTTCGCTGCCGCTGGACTGGAGACGTTCCACTTCTCGACGTTCGAGTTCCCCCCGCCTCAGAGCAACGCCGTTCGCCAGCTCGACAAGCGAGGTGAGCTCGGCCGTCACGTCGTGGAGCTGACCGAGGCCGTCGCTCGAGCGATTCCCCTGGTCAACCGCCTCGGCTGTCATGTTCACATGCTGGCCCGAAAGGTCAGATCGCCTGTCGCGATCACACCTCCGGTGGGCGTGTGGCCCGGACCGTTCTCCGGGCCAGCACGGAACGCAGGGCCAGCGGCGAGTCAGCGTGACCCCGAGGCGCTCATCGGCTGAAGGCGAGCCCAAGGCTGGCCGACTCACGCCTAGAGGAGGATGGTCCGATACCTTGCCGAGGCGGCGATCATCACGCCGACCTCAGCTAGGTCTGCAATCAGGGCGGCGGGGATGGCGGCGGTTCGACGGCGTGGTCCCCCGCCAAGCGGGTTTACCCGGGCCCGGTACCGGACGTACGGGAGTGTCAGGGCCAGAGCGCCCAGCTTGGTCGCAGGGGAGGATCGCGGCTTGGCGGCCAAGGCCAGCCCGAGTGCCGCCAGGAGCGCCGGCGGGTGCGAGTCCTTCCAGAACCAGTGTCGGTAGAGGTGCCGTCGCAGGCTCGGATGGTGCCGGACGGCGAGGACTACGCCCTCCCAGCGTGGTGTATCCCGCAGATGGGTGAGGAAGTTTGAAGGCCGGACGTCGTGATGCACCAGAGCCGTACCGTCAAAGACCGACTTCGCCCCTTGTTCTCGGGCTCGCCAGGCAAGGTCAGTGTCCTCCCCCGTGGGGTGCCGGAAGCGCTCATCGAACCCGCCCAGACGCTCCAACAGGTCTCTCCGATAGCCCATGTTGCAGGTCTGATAGAACCCCGACTCCTCGGTCACCTGGAGGGTTCGGCTGAACGGACCGTGGCCTGGCGCCTCAGGGTCTGGGAGGGTCCGGCCCTGAACCAGATCGGCGCGACGCAAGGCGCCCACGATGGCCGACAGCCACCCCTGCCAGGGGGTGCAGTCATCGTCGGTGAAGGCGATGAGAGGGGCACGTGCGGCCCGCCAGCCGGCGTTGCGGGCCGTTGCCGGGCCCGAGTTGTGCTCCAGCCGCAGAGGCCTGAACAGGACCCCTGCGTCTCTGGCCAGCGCTTGGAGCTGGCGCCACGTGCCATCCGTGGAGGCGTCGTCCACGACGATCACCTCGAAGGGCCCGACGCCTTCCTGATTTTCGAGAGCACCCACCAGGCGCGGGAGAAGGTGAGCCCGTTCGTGCGTGGCCACGACCACCGACGCGATCGGGCTACCACGTTGGCTGGTCAGAGGCACAGTCGCTCAGTTCTCAACTGGACGTCCTGGTGAGCGTGGGAGGCGGACGGTCAGGGGGTGGCCCGTAGCGGAATCGATCGGCCGCAGCGAGATGCCAGGCTTCGAGGACCTCGGCCAGGCGATCCACGGTCAGCTCACTCGCCGTCGCCAGCCCGCCCTGCACCAAGCGGGCGCGTAGCGCCGGGTCGTCAGCGAGCCGACGAAGGGCAGCTGCCAGCAGAACGGCGTCACCGGGCGGGAAGACCAGGCTGTTGCGGCAGTCGGACAGAAATTCGGCCGAGCCGCCGGTGCCCGTGGCTACCACCGGGGTGCCGCAGGCCATGGCTTCGATAGGGATCAGGCCAAAGGGCTCGGACCAGGTGGGGGGGAAGACGAGCGCATCCGCCTCTTCGTAGTGGCGCCTGAGCTCCTCCCGCTGGACGGCGTCGAACCGGACCCGGTCCGCCAGGCCCAGCTCATCGACTAGCCGATGGAGCTCGCCAAGGTGGCGGGAATCGCCGCGGCCCAACACGGAGAGGGTGGCCTGCTCGGGGAGGAGGGGGAGGGCGCGGATGATGGTATCGACGCCCTTGCGCGGATCTAAACGACCGACCGACAGCAGCCGCCAGCCCCAGGGGCGGGCCTCCCTGACTTCGGGCACGCCCAGTGGGAAGTCGGCAGGATCGATGCCGCTGTAGACCACTGTCGATTGGGTGAAGCGCAAGCCAGTACGAGCAGTGGCGTGGCTCCGGGTTGCCTCACTCACAAAGCAGCCCGTGGCCCGGTCCCCCAGGTCGGCCGGCAGCCCGGTAGGCAGCCCGGTCAGGCGGCGCACGAGCAGCCGGGTGCGGGGACGCCGAGCGAACAGCCGCGTCCATGCGTCCAGGGCTGGGCCGTAATCCAGCCAGTCATCGCAGACCACGAGGACCAGTGGCAGCCGCGCCTCGACGATGGTGGTCACGAGACCAAGCGACATCGCTCCCATGTTCCAAACCGACACCACATCGGGGGTGACATCGTCAAGGGCTCTCCGGAGGTGCCGCTGATTGGTCCTTTCCACCTCGAGCCGCCGCCAGAGACTGGGGCTCACGAGAGCGTGGTCCTCCCAGTAGAAGTCCAGGTCGCGACGTATGCCGCGGTCCCTCTCGCCAGGGAGGTCGATCACTCCGGCCACCCGCATGTTGGTGGTGAGGACGGTCACCCGGTGGCCCCGCTCTCGCCAATGCTCCACCACGTCCCGGCAGGAAAGCTCGTAGCCGCCGTAGTAATGGGGTGGGTACATGTTCGAGACGACGAGAACCTTCATTCCGACGATGACGATACCGGTCCTTCCGGTCGAGCCCAGCGAGCGCGGGCGCAGAGGTGCACGCCACCACAGCGGCAGTGGGGCTGGGCTCGGGAGTCGTCGGCGATGAGCGTAGCCACCGGGTTCGAGCTCACACCTCGGGCGACCTCCTCACGGTCCCTGCTGATCGAGCTGTGGCGGTCTCGGGACCTCGTGCGCATTTTGTCCCGAAAGGAGTTCTTCGTTCGCTATCGGCGAGCCTCCTTCGGCCTGCTTTGGGCCGTGGGCCTCCCGCTGTTCCAAGCGGTCGTCATCGCGGTGGTATTCAGTCGACTAGCCCATCTTCGGCCAGGAACCACGAACTACGTAGCCTTCATCCTCGCTGGGCTCGTGGGTTGGACCTACTTCTCTTCGACCCTGGGGACGGGATCTACGGCCGTCGTGGACGGATCGTCGCTGACGTCCAGGATCTATTTCCCCCGAATGGTGCTACCGCTCGTCACCGTGGGATCCAATCTGTACGGGTACCTCATCAGTCTTGTCGTCGTTGTCGGGATCTGCTTCGCTCTTGGCGTACCGGCGAGCCCCCGCCTCCTGCTGCTCGTGCCAGCCACCGTCCTGTTGGTCGCCCTAACCGCTGCCCTCTGCCTCACCCTCGCCGCTCTCCACGTCTATTTCCGAGATGTTCGCTGGGTGGTCCAGGCCTCCCTACTTGCCTGGATGTACGTAACTCCTGTGATCTACCCGCTTGACAGGCTTCACGGCCTGGCCCATGTCCTCTGGATCAATCCGGCCACGGGTATGGTCGAGCTGTTCCATGCCGCCATCGTGGGCACCTCTGGCGACTGGATACCGTCGGTCTGGTGCTCGCTTGGATGGGTGGTTGCCTTGTTCGTGGTCGGCATCGCTCTCTTCCGTCGCTTCGATCGCGTCTTCGTGGACCTCCTGTGACTCCGCGCATCCAGCTTCGTGGAGTGGGTAAGCGCTTCACGAAGTACGAAGACACGCCGATGCTCGTTACGCGCGCCCTGCATCTCGGCCCGCGGACCCGCCGCAGCGCCCTGTGGGCTTTGCGCGATGTCGACTTGGACGTGGCACCTGGTGAGTCCGTAGGGGTGATAGGACGCAATGGATCCGGCAAGTCCACCCTGCTCCAGCTGATGGCCGGTGTCACGGCTCCGACAGAGGGGCGCGTGGCCGTGCACGGGCGGGTCGCCCCGCTGATCTCGGTCGGCGTCGGCTTCCACCCTGAGCTGACCGGGCGGGAGAACGTCTATGTCAATGGGACCATCCTCGGGCTGACCAGGAGCGAGATAGAGCGTCGCTTCGAGGCCATCGTGGCCTTTGCGGAACTCGAGGAGTTCATCGATACGCCCGTCAAGTTCTACTCCTCGGGTATGTACGTCCGGCTCGGCTTCGCCGTGGCCGCCCAGTCAGAGCCAGACGTCCTCGTCGTCGATGAGGTGCTCGCCGTGGGTGACCTCGCCTTCCAGCTGAAGTGCTACAAGCGCATGTCCGAGGTCCAAAACTCCGGGGCGACCATCGTCGTGGTGAGCCACAACCTGGCCTCGGTCAGGACCCTGTGCCAGCGAGCTCTGGTGGTCCACGATGGCAGGGTGCGCTTCGATGGCTCGACCGATGATGCGCTGTCGGTGTACCACAACTATCTGGCTGAAACGGCTGTCGAAGAAGTGACAGGAGCTTCCGGGACGGAGGCCAAGCCAGCGGCTCGCGCCGCCGTTGAATCCTTCGAACTCCTTGATGCTGACGGCCAGGCAGTGACGCACGTCTCGAGTGACTCGGTCGTTACATTTCGCGTGCGCATATGCTTCGACACTGCAGCGCGGGATCCGGTGCTTGGTCTCAGCATTGTCAACGAGGCGGGCATCCCGGTCTACGCCGACAACGCGCCAGTGCGGGCGGCAACCGGCAATTTCGCACCCGGCGATGACTTGAGTTGTGACATCGAGGTCGCCTTGCCGCTGCCGACCGGCACCTACCAGGCGGTGGTCGGAGCGACGGACTCGGACTTGGCCACGGCGATTGCCCGGACACGCCCGCTGTTCTTTTATGTGAGCGGTCGTCGGATGGTTCACGGGGTCGTCGACCTCCACGCCTCGTTCACGGTGAACCGTGATCTCGTGTCGGCCGACGGGCTTCGCAGGGCCATCGAGGACTGAGACGCTTCGACCGGGCGGCGGCTGCTTAGGGGGAGCGCCGCCGCCCGACCTGGCGGTGTGAAGCCTGATCGGGCGCCCTTGACAACATAGGCCTAGCACGAAATCCCACGTCGACCGCCAAAACCGCGTGCTGGAACCGAAGTCGTTGTCGTCCTCTGGATGATCCTCGCACTTGCCTGTAATCGGGCATGTCAGTAGGAGACGCGCAAAACCGCCGCGAGCGCTACAATCGGGCTCGAGCTCTGCACGAGGTGGGACGTGGCGAGCGGAAAGAGGCGGATCGAGTTTCTAACGCGCCACCAGCGTGACCTGCCGCGTCGGTTGCGACAGCTTGTTGGGGGCATTAGTGGGCTAATGCTGGTGCTGGTTCTGGTCACCACGGGTGGCTTGGGGCGAGCCGCCGCTGCACCAGCGGCCGCGGTCGTGAATGATCCTCCGGCCTTGCTCCCCTTCACTGTCGCGCGGGGAGTCCTGTTCGGCGCGGCAACAAGGTACTGGATCCTTTCCCCGGGGGTTGATGACCAGTACAGCTCGACCCTCACGGCTAACTACAACGGCGTTACCCCGGAGAACGCCATGAAGTGGGCGGCCACCGAGCCGGCGAAGGACCAGTACGACTTCAGCTCGGCCGACCCTATCGTTGCGTTCGCCGCGGCAAACCACCAGCAGGTCCGGGGCCACAATCTCGTCTGGGGCAATGACAACCCTGCCTGGTTGGAGCAAGGGACATGGACCCGTGACCAGCTCATTCAGATCATGCACGACCACATCTCGAACGTGGTCACCCACTTCGAGAACGAATTCCCGGGCACGGTGACGCAGTGGGATGTGGTGAACGAGGCCGTCACCGGTCCCGGTCAACTCGTACCGAACATCTGGGAGCGTGTCATTGGCTCGGATTACATTTCGATGGCGTTCCAGTTCGCTCACCAGGCCGATCCCAATTCCCAGCTGTATTACAACGACTACGGCGGTGAGGGGCTGGGGCCCAAGTCGGACGCGATCAACTGGGTCGCTGCTTACCTTAAGTCCACGGGGGTGCCCATCGATGGCGTAGGCCTCGAGTCGCACTTCGACCTGAACCCACCCCCACAGGCTGACATCGCCAGCAACATGACCCGGCTCGCCTCCGAGGGGTTGAAGGTGGCGGTCACCGAGATGGACGTGCGTCTGCTGCCGCCCGCTGGCTACACCTCCCCCACCGACGCCCAAAGCTGGGACCAGGCGCACATCTACTACGCGACGCTGGCCACATGCCTGGCCCAGCCCGCCTGTTCCACCTTCGTCACCTGGGGCTTCACCGACAAGTACTCCTGGATACCGACAAGTTATCCGGGCTACGGCTGGGCCCTTCCGTTCAGCGATACCTATGCTCACAAGTCTGCCTACACGGGGCTGGCGGCGGCGCTTCAGGGAGGTGCTGATCCGTACTGCACGACGTACGCCTCGCCCGCTACCGGGACTCATCGGGTCTGCGGTGCCCTGCTGGCCAAGTACCAGGCGCTCGGGGGCCCTTCTGGCTTCCTCGGCTATCCCACCACCGACGAGACCCCCACGCCAGACGGCGTCGGTCGCTTCAATCACTTCGCAAACGACGGCTCCATCTACTGGAGTCCGAACACCGGCGCCTGGTCCATTCACGGCGCCATCCGGGCCAAGTGGGCCAGCATGGGCTGGGAACAGGGCGTTCTCGGCTACCCCACCACCGACGAGACCGGCACTTCAGACGGAGTAGGCCGCTTCAACCACTTCAGCACCGCCGGCTCCATCTACTGGACCCCGAACACCGGCGCCTGGTCCATCCATGGTCGGATTCGGGACAAGTACCAGGCTCTGGGCGGACCCTCGAGCGTCCTCGGCTACCCCGTCACCGACGAGAACGGCACCCCTGACGGAGTGGGCCGGTTCAATCACTTCAGCAACTCCGGCTCCATCTACTGGACCCCGAACACCGGCGCCTGGTCCATCCATGGGCGCATTCGGGACAAGTGGGCCAGCATGGGCTGGGAGAGGAGCTGCTTGCGGTACCCCGTGAGTGACGAATTCGCCATCCCCGGTGGGCGGCAGAGCAACCTTCAGCAGGGCGTGATCACGTATAGCTTCAGCTCAGGACAGGCGACCCCGAGCTGTTAGCGGCGCCTGACCCAAATGAGGTCGACAATCTCGCTAGTGAGCCTCTCTGATAGGACACCTCAACGCTGTCCGAGTTGGCCACCTCGGCGACGGGAAACATCGTGGTTTGGGTTCATATGTCTACCTCCGGAGGCCGTTTCTCGGGAGGCCCGAAATACTCGATCACTCGGGCTGGTGCTCCTACGGCGAGACAGTAGGCCGGGATCGGCTTGCTGACGACAGAGTTGGCGCCGATGACGGAGCCCTCTCCGATATCGGCGAAGACCGTGCACTTCGAGGCGATCACCACCCCGTTCGCGATGCGGATAGGGCGTAGGTCATAGCCCTGGTCGAGCACGTGACGGGCGTGGTCTCGGTATCGGTGAAATCCATCGACGATCAGGCACGACTGGGTGATGGCGCAACGCTCGCCAATGTCGATGGAGCTGGTGCACTGGATCAGGGCGTTGGATGTGAAGGTGCTGCCAGCGCCGATGCTGACCCGACCATTTCCCGATATCTCGCACTTGAACCCGACGCGGAAGTCCACTCCGGGACCAACGAGGAACGAGCCCGCGTCGGGGATGTCGAGGGTGAATCCCGGCCCCAGCCGCACCGGGCCCTGGAACTCGACGGTGCAGTGCTGATGCGTGGCGAGGATCAATGCCTTTCGCGCCTGGGATGCCAGCCCTGCACCCACGCGGTAGCGCACGTGCCAAGGCACTCGGCGCCATCCTCCGACAGATCTGGCAATGCCCATCCTGGTCACATCAGCCCGCCTATCGCGCCCGCAGGACTGCGTGGGGGTCCCCCTTCCAGGTGGAGAGGGCAGCCTGGCGGCCAGCCGGTGTGAGAAGCGCCCGAGGAGAGCGCACTTTGACCTGATCGGGGCCCGGAGGCATCCACAGCAGGCGCGGTCCATCGGTGGTCGTGAAATTGGCGGCCTCGACGAGGCGCTTCAGGCCGGCGAGATTGGGCTTCCACCACCAAGGCCGACCACGACCATCGAGCTCGGCCAGGGGGCGACGTGGAGACAGCATCGAGAGGGCGATGTCGACGGCATCGACCACCATCAAGTCTCCCCGACAGACGCTCCGGACTTTCTCCAGGGCGCGTACCGGATCACGCAGGTGTAGCAAGAGGCTGCCGAGATACACGAAATCGAATGTGCCCACGCGCGCCGGGTCCAGGTCGTAGACGCTCAGCTCCAGGCGCCGCACCTTGGACTGAAGGGTGCGATGCGCGATCTCGAATCCCGAGCCGGGCCTTCGTTGAGAGATCTCCTCGACGACTGTAGGAGGGCTGTTGATCGGCCAATCCCATTGGGCGGGGTCCGGGACGTCGATGGCGATTACCTCGCTCGCCCCTCGCCGCTCCATCTCGAAGGCCCAGAAGCCATCGAATGTCGCGATGTCGAGACAACGGCGACCGGCCAGAGTCTCAGGGAAGGAGAGCATCGGCGGAACCCGACGCGTATCGAACCAGCCGTGGGTCGTGACACCCGGAGCGAGCTCCAGGGTGTGGTACCAGGAGGTGGAGCTGACGGCCTGGCGAAGCGCCTCGTCCGGCTGCGCGATTACCACTGGATACGTCCTCCCATCACGGTTTGACTCCCTCACCCCAGATGTTTGCCACACCCAGACGGTTGACAAGGGGTATGTGGGCCAGGCGGCGGTAGAGCTGCTTGGCCCTCTCCTCCGGGACGAAGTCCGTGTAGACCCATTCCCCGAGCCGGCCTCGACACTGTGAGAAGCCAGCTCTGCGCAGGGAGCGGCGCATCGTCGCGACTGTCTGCTCGTTGACATGCATCAACAGCTCGTACTCCACCCTCGGCTGAACAGGCCACGTGCGGCGCCTTCGGGGATGGAGCCCTCGCTGGAGGCGGTAGGTGACGTCGTAGATCGTTCGACTCGGGAAGGTGTGCGCGAGGATCCTTCCCCCGGGGCGCAAGACGCGGAAGGCCTCACTCAGCGTCTGGTCGAGCTCGCGGGGGGCAAGATGCTCGACTACGTCGAGCATCGTCACCAGGTCGGCAGTCCCATCGTCGAGCGGTATTCGTCGCGCGTCTGCCAACAGGACCTCGGCTCGGTCGCCGACTCCATGGACCCGGATCGTCTCCGACGTGAGGCGGACCGCCGCCGGCGAGTACTCGACGCCCACGGCTCGACCAGCACCCGACTCGACTGCGACCGCCAGGAGCTCGCCGCGGCCGGTGCCGATGTCGACCAGCACCTCTCCGGGTTGAAGGTGGGCTCGCTGCAGGGAGCCCACGTAGACACCCGCGACGGCCGCTCCGCCGGAGCCGCGCCATTCATCACTGCCGGCACACGTCGTGAGGTAGTAGTCGTCGTCGTAGAGCTCTGGGGAGACCAACGGCGGCGGAGGCAGGTTCTCCTCGTTGTCTCGTTCGGTTCGGCTCACGCCACTCATTCTCTGAAGATTGGTCCCGCGCGGCAGCGGGCGGTCACCTGCACGGAAGGTTCGTCGCGAGAGGCACAGTCTCCTGTGCTGTCCGGCCGGACGGCCCGCGGTGGACGGGCGCGAGGGTCCTGGTCAGTTGATCACGGGGTAGCGGGCGCGAGCCTCGGCCACAGCTGATCGGCGAAGCCTGGCCATCCGATGGCTGGATCGATGCCAGATCGGCGCAGGCCGGAGGCCGCCCGCCGGGCGGCACGGACGCAGCCCATGTTCGTCAACGCGGTGGGGACGAGCACCGCGGCCTCGTCCCCACAGGCCGTCTCGGCGGCGAAGAACCCCGAGAACCGGGCATAACGGGCGGCTGACCGTAGTACCTTCCCCACTCTGGCGGTGGGTCGGTTGCGCTGAAGCACGGCCAGGTCGTTGAGGTTGACCAGGTGGTAGGGCGGGTTCGGCGATGGTCCGGCATCACGAGCCAGCCAGCCTCCGGGAAGGCGCAAGTGGGCCGACCTCGCCCTCGACCGGCCGGCGGAGGCCTGCGCCATCCAATGGAGCTGGTTCCCGACCTCGGCCAGCGAGCCTGGCCCGCTTGCCCGAAGGCGATCGGACGCGGCCAGAGCAGCGGCGAGCATTGTGCCCCGAGCCCGCTCGCCGGTGAGCGAGAGGCAACGATCCAGCGCCAACAGGCCCTCATCGATCGGGCGCCCACCGGCAAGCCGAGCGATGAGCGAGTGCACGTGGGTGTTGAGAACCAGCTCGTTCGCGCCTGCATCGCGCTCGACCGAGTCATGGAGGTACCAGGTGCCCCCCTCCCAGGGGATGGCGAATCCCTCGAGAGCGTCCAGCGCCCTCTCGGCCAATGCGGCCGGGTGGCCGCCTCCGTTCCGCTCGGCTTCGGCCTGGAGCAACAAGATGGCATCGACGAGGAAGCGCACGTGTGTCTCACCCTGCCCCATCAGGTCGTGCACGGGCATTCCGCCGGGTGCCCGCTCGATCCGGTCGGCGACCACTGCCGCCACATGGGCAGCGACTCCGTCCCAGAAGGCACCTCCTCTGAGACGCGCCAGGCGGTAGATGGACAGCGCCGTCTGCTCCGAGGGACAACGCTGTCCGAGGAACTCGTGGGTGTCGAGAACTGCGCCTCCGACGAGGAATCGGGCCAGATGTGCCGGCGGCCCCAGCGTGGCGAAGGAACCGACGACGGTGAGAGGCGGGTGGTGCCCGTGCTCGAAGGCCTGCGCTGCCGACCGACCGAGGTCAACCGTGTCGAGCTCGGCCGAAGCGCTGACGACCAACCTGACGCCACCGTCCATCGGTTCGAGGGTCCAGGCCACGGGATCCGATCGCTCCAGAGCACCGTTGGCCGTCCAGCTCCTCTGGGCGGGGGGTTGGATGATCCAGCGGCACGACCCTGATCCGTCGGCCAGGAGGCGATCCCCGATGAGGTGCCACCCGTGCCACTCCAGCTCTCTGGTGACGGCGAGGCTGCGAGCCTCCCAGTGTGTCGCGGGAAGCCCAGTCGCCATCGAGCCGGCCCCCTCGGGGTCGGCAATAGACGGACCGCTCACGGCTGGTCAGATGCAGGAAACGGCCTATTCATACCTGTAGGCCTCTGGCGGCCTGTGCCTGCTCTCCGGAGGAATCTGGGGCTGATGGGCGAAGAGAATAGCGATGCCCGCAGTGCGCCGCCCTACTGTGCTCCACTGCATGAGAGACTGGGGGCTGCCCTCGGAGCGCTTCGTTCCCGAGCTCGTTGGCTCGTCCAGGGCGACTCGTGCCATCGTGGTCTGTGGCCGGCGGGCCGGGGTGACGGGCGGCCGATTGCGCACCTACGAGGTCGGTGCGCTCGCCAGCCGGGTCGCCGAGCAGCGACAGAGGCGGCTGCGGAGGGGATCCATCGCCGTCATAGCCGTGGCTGAGCGGGCCCGGATCCTGCACGCCCACCTCGGATACTGGGCGGCTGAGGCGGCCGTCGTGGCTCGGAGGCTCAACCGTCCGCTCGTCGTCTCACTTCACGGCCATGACCTCCTCGTGGAGGGCCCAGCGATGGAGGAGCCTCATGCGCTCCTCGAGGCCGACGTGGTGATCGTCCCGTCGGCGTACCTGGCGAACGCGGCGGTCAATTTCGGGATCCGCGAGGATCGCCTTCGGATCATCCCGTCCGGGGTCGACCTCTCTCGGCTCCGGTTCGCCGAGCGCCGTCCTTCCGCTGGCCCAGTCGTCGTCACGTTCGCCGGTCGCTTCGTGGAGAAGAAGGGGGTGCTCGACGCCGCTCGCGCACTGGCTCTCGTCCAGGAACAGAGGCCCGACGTGGAGGCCCGGTTCGTGGGATACGGCCCGTTGGAGGGCCAGCTGCGGCGACTCCTTGCCGATCTCGGCCTTCGTGCCCAGATCTGGGACGGGGCATCCCCTGATGCTGTTGTGACGGCCTTTGCGGACACCCACCTCGTTTTGACGCCGAGCCGTACTGCGCCGGACGGCGACGCTGAGAGCCTGGGGCTTGTGAACCTCGAGGCGCTCGCAAGTGGGATCCCGGTGGTGACCACACAGCACGGAGGGATACCGGAAGCCGTCTGCTCCCAGGCGGCCGCGCTCGTGCCGGAGAGGGACGTCATTGCCTTGGCGGCAGCGATAAGCGACCTGCTCGCCACCCCCGACCGCTGGCCGGCGATGGGACGGGCGGGGCGGGCCCACGTGTCCCAGAACTTCGATCCCGCCGCTCGGGCAGCCGAGGTCGAGGATCTCTACCTCGCACTCCTCCAGAGCTTCAAACGCGCCGACCGCCCCCGCCTTCGCTTGACGGGCTGACAGCCGTGCAGGGAGCTGACCCCGAGAGGGCGAACCACTAGCTGCCCCTGGAGCTGAGTTCAACTTGATCGAGACCATGTTCAGCCTTGACGTCGAGCGGCTCGCAGCGATAGCTGCCGAACACCGCAACCAATACCGCTCAGCCGCTCCGTATCCTCACGTCGTCATCGACGACTTCCTCCCGGAACGAGTGCTCGACGAGGTCGTGGCTGAGTTCCCGACACCGGACCGCGCCCACTGGTGGCGGTTCGACAGCGAGACGGAGCGCAAGCTCGCCTCTACGGATCACTCGATCATGGGCTCGTCTACTCGCAGCCTGCTCGCCCAGCTCAACGGGGCGGCGTTCATCGACCTCCTCCAGGACCTCACCGGGATCCCCGGGCTCGTTCCCGACCCACATCTCTTCGGTGGTGGCCTCCACCAGATCGAGCGTGGCGGCTACCTCGAGGTGCACGCCGACTTCAACCTCCACCCGGTTACCCACCTGGAGCGGCGGCTCAACGTGCTCGTCTACCTCAACCGCGACTGGCAAGAGAGCTGGGCGGGGGCACTCGAGCTGTGGGGGGCCGACATGGCCCGGTGCGAGGCTCGGATCCAGCCCGTGTTCAACCGGTGCGTGATCTTCAGCACCACGGCCACCTCGTTTCACGGCCACCCGTCTCCATTGGCCTGTCCCGAAGGCGTGACCCGCAGGTCCCTTGCCCTCTACTACTACGCCCTGCCGGCCACGACCGCAGCCGAGCCGGCTCGCAATACGCTGTTCCCCAGGGAACAGAGGCCTCGCGCCAGGGGTGACTCGCTCCGTAGGTGGGGAAAGGAGCTCGCACCTCCGCTCGTCGTCCGCTCGATCCGGCAGCTCCGCGGCGCAAGGCGCGGGGCACACGCCTCGTAGTTGGTCTTTGGATGGAACGGGAGCCGACGGCGACCCAGCCACGGGCGACCGATCTGTCTGTCATCATCCCGACGCGCGACCGCTGGTCGATTCTCGGCAGGACGCTCGAGGCTCTTGGTCGCCAGACGGTGTCGGGGTTCGAGACCATAGTCGTGGTCGACGGGACAGATCAGCGCCCTCCGGCCCTTGGTGATGTGCGGATCGTCGTACAGGACCACAGGGGTCCGGGGGCGGCAAGGAATACGGGAGTGCGGGCCACCGACCGGTCCCTCGTCCTGTTTCTCGGTGACGACATGGTCCCGAGCGCTGAGATGATCGAGCGCCACCTGGCCGGGCACCGAACCCATGGGAGACTCTGCGATGCCGTGCTTGGACACGTCGACTGGCACCGGGACGTCCCTCGAAATCGCGTGGCACGCTGGTTGGACTCTTCGGGGACGCAGTTCGACTATCCGAACATCGATGGCGAGGAGGCGGGCTGGGGCCGGTTCTACTCCTGCAACGCATCCCTCAAGCGCTCGTTCTTCCTTGATGCCGGGGGCTTCGACGAGGACTTCGAGTTCGACTACGAGGACCTTGATTGCGCCTACCGCATGGACCAGCGGGGCCTCGTGCTCTGGTACGAGCCCGGTGCCGTCGCCTACCACCTCCATCCTTACGACTTCGAACGGCTGGCCCGCCGGTACGAGAGCAGGGCTCGTGCCGAGCGGATGATGGAAGCGAAGCACCCCTGGTTCTCCCCGTGGTTCGCCAATCTCATCCTCGCTGCCGACGCCGAGCGCCACGTATCGCACTTGTGGCCGCTCGTTGCCGACCGTGTGCCGAAGCAGTGGGCCCGGGCCTCGCAGGTGGCCCAGCGTCGCGAGAGCACCTGGTTTCATCAGCAGCTGGCGAGCCGGTTTCTCGCCGTGTGGGAAGGCGAAGAAGACCTTGCCGATCTCAAGGCGTATCTGGGCGACGAGTTTGACCTCCAGACGCTGTGGAGCCACGAGAACGCCGTCGACGAGGAGGAGCGCCGGGCACCCGATGAGGGGACTTTCTATCGAACCAGCGACATGTACCTCTACGACCTGACCGCCTTTGCGATGACTGGAACGAAACGTCCGTATCTGGCAGCGCTCCGCCAGTGTGTACCCGCGCCCGCTCGAGTCCTCGACTACGGCTGCGGAATTGGAAGCGACGGTCTGCGCCTGACTCCCGGCGGCTATCAGATGGCCTTCGCCGATTTCGACAACCCGAGCACCCGCTATTTGCGGTGGCGGCTGCGGCGACGGGGGATCGACGCACCCGTCTACGATCTTGACAGGGAGGTGCCGGGAGGTTTCGACGCCGTTTACGCGTTCGATGTCATCGAGCACACCGATGACCCGTTGAGCTTTCTACGCGAAGTCGAACGGCTCGCCGAGGTTGTCGCTGTCAACCTCCTGGAGCCTGACCCCGCCGATACTCACCTGCACAGGCCGCTCCCGATCGGAACCATCCTCGACAGGGCCACCGAAGGTGGATTGCTGCACTATCGGAAGTATCACCGGCGTTCCCACCTGGTGATCTACCGGTCGGCCGGCTTCAACCGCCTGCGCTCCCGGGGCGAACGACTGATCGGTGCGACGGCCGCTCACCTCGATGGCTTTGGTCCTCGGATTCGACAGGTGCTGACCGGATGAGCACTGCTTCTTTCCCGTGATGGAGGCTCTCCGCTAATGCGTCGGACACGGCTTCCGTGGCAGCCTTGTGGCCCCGCCTGTGCTATGTTCGCCGCTCCTTCGTGAGCACGCTGGGGAGCGGTGTGAAGTTTCGATCCGAAGCCGTTTGGGTTGATCCACCTCGACACCCACGTCGATCGATGCCAGCTGTGGTGGCGGCGCTCTTGCTGCTGTCAGTGGCATTGGTGTCAGCGTCGGTTCGGTCGTCACCCGCTCTGGGCCCGCCTCAACGCGTCCTGGCGGGCAACATCGCCAGCCTACCGAGCTCGAGCATGGCTGTTCCCTCCAACCAGGGTGCCCCGATCACTCTCGTCCCCTCCCCGATGCAGGGGGGCGGAACGACTTCAGAGCCCCCTGCGTCACGGCTCCCGAGCACATCATCTGCGGTACATTCTCAGGCTCCGGCGGCAAGCATCGCCCAGGCAGCCGTGTCGGTCGTGAGAGGACCGCTTAAGACCGAGGGAAACCTCATTCTCGACGGCCTCGGACACCCACTCACGCTGCGTGGCGTTGTCAGTGATTGGTTGGACTGGCAGCCGTCGATCGCGAATTTCTCGCCGCTCGATGACTCGAGCATCGGCCGGATGAAGCAATGGGGCGCCAATACCGTGCGTGTCCTTCTCAGTGAGGAGTTCTGGAACTCCAACGACTGTCAATTCGTGCCTTCCTATGCCGCCAATGTGGACCGTGTCGTGGAGTCGATCACCTCCCGGGGAATGGTTGCTCTGCTCAATCTGCACAACAACGCTCGACACCCATGCCAGCCATCCAACCAGCAGCGGATGGCGGACTACCCTGGCTCGGTTGCGTTCTGGCAATCAGTTGCCAATCGTTACCGGACCAACCCTCTCGTGGCCTTCGATCTGTACAACGAGCCTCACGACATCACCTGGTCGCAATGGCTCAACGGGGGGACCCTCGTCGACTCTGATGGTGTCGTCTGGCAAGCGGCCGGAATGCAGCAGCTGTACGACGCGGTGCGTAGCCAGGGCGCGTTGAACCTGGTCTTCGCCAGCGGTAACCAGTGGGGGAACCTCCCGCCGCCCGACAACTATCTCCATGGGTTCAACATCGTGTACGCGGCCCACTACTACACGTGTTCCAGCGCGCCGGCCACGAGCTGCACGACCCCGGACCCGTACAATCCTGCCCCTCCCGGCCAGCGACTGGACGCATGGACACCGACCACCAAAGGCCACGCGGTAGTGGTGACCGAGTTCGGTTGGCCCGACCCAACGAGCGGTACCTATAACCAGAACGTGATTAACTGGGCCGAGTCCCGACACGTAGGTTGGACGGCCTACGGGTGGTACACCGGGATTGCAGGGGGTAAAGCAGCGTTCGGCATTCTCAATGACATGAACACCTTCGAACCGACGCCTTCCGGAGTTCCAGTCAAGGCAGGTATAGAGAAGGGCTTGTTCGGCCTTCCCTGATCCTCATGTCCCCTCGAATTGAAGTCGTGATCCTCGCCCACGACCATCGGGACGCGCTCGAAGAGCTTATCGGCAACGTACAGTTCTTCGTTCCCGAGGCAGAGGTCGTCGTGTTCAATGGCGGAACCGACGAGGGCCTGACCGTTGGGTTAGGGGTGGATGTCTGTCCCCATTCGATCCCGCTCAGGCTCGGCAACCTCGTCCCCTTTCACTGGGGGGTCCAGCAGTGGATGCGCGAAGCAGGCGTGCCATTCGACTTCTTGGTGGTTCTCGATTCTGATCAGCTGTTCGTGCGTCATGGCTTTGCGGAGTTCCTTGAGGCGACGATGGTCAACAGCGAATTCATGGCAGGGGGCTACCTCGAAGTGCCGGCTCGTCACTACCCAGACTGGGATGAGGTCCGTCGCATCAACTACTCGTGGAAACGCTATTGGGAGCCGCTCTACGGGCTACCCCACCCGGCGTGGGGATTCAACCCGGGAACAGTGTTTCGGCGAGAGTATCTGGACCGTGTCTCCCGGTTTGCAAACGCGCAAAAGATATTGAAGGTCGCCTCGCGCTCACGAATCTATGGAATCGAGGAGTTCGTGTTTTCGACATTAGCCGGGCGCCTCGGATGCAATCCCATCCGGCATCCTGGATCGTGCGGCCTGGTGAGCGGATACCCGTCGCCAGAAACGTTCGCGCGCTGCCTCAAGGACCCGGATGTCTTCTTGATTCATAAGGTCCACATGGAGATGGACGCCCCAGACCGGCAGGTCATCCGGGAGCTACGAAACGGTGGAGACCCCGATGTGGGCTTGCTCGCCAGGTTCTCGGAGGAGCATGGCCGACCGGAACCCGGAGCGACGCCAACCTGGTCTGCCAGCACACGCGCACGGCTGAAGGATCTGTACTTCCAGGTGCTTCCCTGAGTGAAGCTCCATCGAGGGAGCACGGCACCGACTACAGGCCAAAAGGCGACGAGTGGTGATCCAGCTCGGCGCGATACCACGCGATCGTCCGTTCGAGCCCGGCCTCCAGCGAATGGCTGGGGACGTAGCCGAGGAGGTCCCTGGTCTTCCTGGTATCGCTGTACATGCGAGGTATCTCGGTCGGACGATCGGGCAGAGCCCCGAACTCGGCAGCAATCGGGTTGCCCATGAGATCGAGGATTGTCCTGGCGAGGTCGCGCATGGAGACCTCTTGTCCTCCGCCGAGGTTGACGACCTGACCCTCCAAGCCAGGTGCGGTGGCAGCCCGGACAAACCCGTCCGCCAGGTCTTCGGCGAAGTTGAACTCTCGGGTTTGGAAGCCCTGGGTCATCGCCAGGCGCTCCTTCCTAAGGCCCTTGACGACGATCTCCGGGACTATCCGATCGGGGCTCTGGGCCGGCCCATACGCGTTAAACGGCCTGACCACCACGATTGGCCAACCTCTCCCAAGGTGGAACATCCGGCCGAACCGCTCCCCGGCGTACTTGCTCACGGAGTAGGGCGAGAGCGGGTTGACCGTGGCATCCTCGGCGAAGGGAACGGGCACGTCACCGTAGACCTCGCTGGTGCTCGTGTAGACAAACCGTCGGTAACCCGTGGACGCAAGAGCCTGCAGGAGGTTCACGGTGCCGTGCACGTTGGTTTGGACGCACTCGTCCACTCGCTGCCAGGACTTACCGACGTGTGTGTAGGCGCCAAGATGGAAGACGACCTGAGGCCTGACCGTCTCAGCCAGCACCGCCATTGCAGTTGGATCGGTCAGGCTGCCCTCGTGCAAGTTGATCCGCTCCCGCAGATCGAGGAGCCGAACCGGATAGACGGACGATACGGTGCTGGTGAGGGCATGAACCTCTGCCTCATCGTCGACGAGTCGGCGAACGAGGTGGGAGCCGATGAAGCCGGTGGCGCCTGTTACGAGGACACGGGCACCGACGAGCTCAGCCAAGGTCCATCTCCTTCGCTACATAGTGCACTCAGCTCGAGCGCATCTTTGTATGTGTCCATTGAGCGCCAGAAGCCGTTATGACGGTAGGCGTACAGCTCGCCCGCGGCGGCGAGGGACGGAAGAACTTCCCGCTCGAGGTCGTCACCTGCCCAATGCTCGAACGCCCGCTCCTCGATTACGAGGAACCCGGCGTTGATCCAGTGGTCGACCAGCTTGGGTTTCTCCACGAACCGAACGACGCGACTCTCATCCGTGCACTCGACTGTGCCGTACGGAGACGGCAGGGGGACGGTGGTCACCGTGGCTGCGCCGGCGTGAGAGGCGTGGAATTGGAGCAGAGCGGGGATGTCGACTGCTCCCAGTCCATCTCCATATGTCGCGATGAAGGTGGTCCCGACTAGCGGGCGGCAGCCGGCGATCCGCCTGCCAGTGCCGGCGTCAACGCCCGTATCTAGAACCTCGACTGCCCACTGGCTGGGGAGCCGCGCGGCAAAGTCCACGATTAGGTCACTCCGGAAGCCGGCGGCCAGCACGAACTCCTCGAATCCCTGCCCGGCGAAGATCTCCAGGAGGTGTCTCAGGATCGGGCGGTCGCCGACCTGGAGTAGCGGCTTGGGCAACTCCAGAGTGTGGGGATAGGCGCGGGTCCCCTTACCCCCGCAGAGGATGACCGTCTTGGGATGTTCAGTTGCAGGTGTCATGGGCAGGGATCCGAAACGACCGACGACTGGCCGTGGTGGCTTCGTAGACATTCTCGTGGGCGGGGCCGATGACCTCCTTCCAGTCCCAACGACGGGCGTGTCGGGCACAGTGGGCTGGCGTGGCCGGACTTGCGGCCAGGTCGATCACGTGGTCAAGCGCTGACGCCAGCGCAGCCACGTCCCCGTAGGGGACTGTCGCGCCGACCTCAGGTCGGTCGACGACCTCCGCGATGCCTCCAGCGGCGCTCCCGACCACTGGCGTGCCACACGCCATCGATTCAGCGAGCACGAGTCCGAACGCCTCGTGAAGTGACGGTAACACCGTCACCGTCGCATCGCGGTAGCGACGTGGCATCTCTCCCAGCTCCCCGACGCCCAGCACGTCTGTTGCTCCCAGCGCCAGCGTTGCGACGGCACGCGGACCATGCGGGCCATCGCCTTTGGTCGCCCACGAGGGGTCGCCGGGACCTGCGAGGATCAGCCGGGCGTCTGGCCGGCGGTCAATGAGCCGGGCCACAGCGGCCAGGGTGACGTCCACGCCCTTGCGCGCGTCGGCCGCATCTGCCGGGAAGAGGATCCGCGGCGGTCCAACGCGAGGACGGAGATCCGGTGTGAATTGATCCAGGCGAACTCCGGGCGCCACAATCTCTGGCAGCCGGCCGGTCAGATGCCTTGTCGCGTGAGCTGCGGACTGGCTGAGGGCGGTCACCGTCGTCGCCGCGCCGACGCCTCGTACGAAGTACTGAAGAGACAAGCCGCCCCGCTGCTTGAACTGCTCCACAGTCGGATGGCCGAGGACGGTGTAGACGACGCGCTGACCTGTGAGTCGCGCTCCGATCGCGGCCGTCGGGGTGAGGGCGTGGACAACGTCGAAGCGTTTGGCGGCGAGCGCTTGCATGGCCACGACCCCGAATGTGTCGGCAGGCCTGAACGGGTGCTTCACTCCGGGGATCCGGGTGCGGTGCCGGAGGCGATGGGTGGTCACGCCTACCTCATCGGTGACTGAGGGATGATCATAAGTGCCCGTGATCACGTGGACCTCATGACCCGCCCCCGAGAGGTACCAGCCAAGATCGTGCAGGTAGCGTTCAGCGCCTCGACGGACCTCGGGCCACGAGAATGGATGTACCAGAGCGACGCGGAGTCGCCTCACGTGCGCGGATCTTGCCAACTACCAGCCTTCCGGCAGAGCCGATTGGCCGGGGCGGCCTCGATGGCGGGAGTTTCCATGCTGTCTCGTGCTGTTCTGGGCGAGGCTGCGGGTTGCGGTCGCGAGTACCGGAGGGATATGACCCGCGGCGGCGAAGACTCTACCGATGGGTGGCCTCTCGCGCCCGGAAGCTCTTCGCCGCGTGGATGGATGCGGCCTGCCCGGTGTCGGCGTTGCAACCTGTTGACCGCCCGTCGGACAGTCGCTGCGGCACCGGCGTCTTCAGAACGTTCTGGGTGACGGCGTCGATGGTCCTGGCCATCGGCACCGCGCTCGTACTGGCCCTCGTCGTTGGGCAGGGCAAGGTCGATCGCGGAACGGAACCGGCCGTAGTAACCGGCCCGAGCCAGCCCAGCCCAGGGGGCCCCCCGACAACCGCCCCCCCGGGCCCAAATCTGCTTACACCGGTCCAGGTGGCCTTTCGTCCCGGTGTGGGGACCTGGGCGGGTACGGACGCTCGGCTCACCTGGGTCAACAGCCCCAGCCGGACGGGTGCGGGCGCGCTGGCTGTGGCGCCGTTGACTCCTGTAGCTCGTGCCGTCGCGGCCAGCTCCTGGAGCGGCCCCGGAACGTCTTCGCCGGCTGTGCCAGGGCAGGCCTACACCGGTTCGGCATGGGTGGCGGGAGCTGCCAATGGACTCCAAGCCGATGTCGTCTTGGTCTTTCGTTCAGCGTCCGGGACGCCGCTATCTAGCGTCTGGGGGCAGGCTACGCCGGCCATCGCCGGTGGTTGGGACCAAACCATTCCGGCTGTCGGGATCGCCCCGACGGGAAGCACGTTCGTAGAGATGGCAATCCTGTTCTGGCACGCAACCCAAAATGCCGTCGACTACGTCGACTCTCCCCTACTCACGACGACCCCATCGGGCTCGCCAGCCGTGATCGGCCCTCTCCACACGGCCGGCAATCAGATCCTCGATGCCAACGGCCGTGCTGTCGTCCTACGGGGCATACAACGGTACGGGCTCGAGTCGGACGGCCCCGACCCGAACTTCAACGAGAACGACATCGCCCACGCCAAGCAGTGGGGGGCCAACCTCGTCCGGGTCTCCCTGGGGGAGGAGCGCTGGCTGGCTGGCAGCTGCGGTTACGATCCCGCCTACACCACAAAAGTCGACAATATCGTCAAATGGGTCACGCAGCTGGGCATGGTTGCGGTGCTCGACCTCCATTTCAACGCCATCGCTCCCTGCTCGAGACCCGGGCTCCAGGAGATGGCCGATGCCCCAAACGCCATCACGTTCTGGCGGCAGGTGGCGCAGCGATACCGCTCTAACCCACTGGTCGCGTTCGAGCTCTACAACGAGCCTCATGACATCTCCGACGCCGTCTGGCGGAATGGAGGTCCCGTCAACCAGGCGGGCGTGACATTTGTCGCCGCAGGCATGCAGCAGCTCTACGACGCCGTGCGGAGCCAGGCGGCGAACAACCTCGTCTTCGTCAGCGGCAACCAATGGGCGACGCAGTTTCCGAGCACAGCCCCACTCGCTGGCTACAACATCGTGTACGGCGTCCATGCGTACACTTGTCCCGCCAATCCGCCGCCCACCTGCGGCAGCTCTGATCCCTACGATCCCCCGGCCCTCCTTAATCCCTGGGTGTCGGTCGCTACCCGGGTTCCGGTCATGATCACCGAGTTCGGCTGGCCGGATCGCAATGACGGTCGGTACATGGCGAATGTCATCAAATTCGCTCAGGTCCACGGGTGGGGCTGGGTGGCATTTGCCTGGGACGGCAGCACATCGGGTCAGTTCGATCTGCTGGCCGACGTGGGCCCTGACGCCAACTACGTGCCCACCCCGTCGGGGATGGCCGTACTGGGAGGTTTGCTCAGCGGGGAGCCCCAGCAGACTCGCTAAGTCTCAGGTGTTGTTGGGAGCCCTCCAGACTCGGCGTGCGCCCTCCTCCTGGAAACGCCGCACAGCGGCGTACCGCTGCTCAGGCTCTCGTAGGGTGAGGCGGGCAGTAACGGTTGCACGACCAGAAGAAAGCAGCCGCGCGGGGGCGGACGCCGCGTTGAGAGCGCTTCCAGCAATCCTCGCGACCGCCCGCGGAGACGGATAACCGTAGGGGGCGAGCATCGGCGTGACGATCGCTGACACCCGCGCTCGGTCTGCTGCCCCGAATCGGTCCTGCCATGCACCACGAGGAGCTGGTGCCACAGCGTCGAGCGCCCGACGCTGCCAGGGCGCAGCGGCGGTAGCGATCGTGGCTTGCCGACGGGACGGATCCAATAGCATGCTTGGGTCGTACTGCTCGTCGAGGAATGAGCACACCAGGCGCAGGGTCGTGTCGGCTTCCCGGCAGAGGTCCTCGTAGCGGACGCGCATGTACTGGGCAGGACCGCGGGCGGTGCCCGCCCTGACATTGTCGAGTGTGAACCGCAGGTAGCGGCGGGCGATCGCCGCCGGGTCTTCTTGTTCCCACGGCATGGCTGCCGACGAGGCGACGACGTCCCGCGGGTCCCGCACGATGTGGACGATCTGCGCTTCTGGAAAAAGCTCCCAGGCGTCGGTGGCCGGCTGTCCCGGGGTCTTGTCCGACCAACGCTGCTTCCCGTGCCGCTCTGCGAAGTCGGCCATCATCGAGTTGAAGACGGCTCGGTACGTGCGATCGGAGCCCTTCAGCCGCTCGAACAAGGTAGCCTCATCGAAACCTGAATCGGCCAGCAGAGGCGGCACGGGGTTCAGGGTCTCGTGAACAACGCGGCGCAGCCGGGCATCGTCGTGAAGATCACCCCAGAAGTCCCGCAGGTGGTACACGCGGAAGAAGAAGTACGTCTCGGGCGGTGCAGCGATCCGTGGGTGGGCACCCAGTAGCGCCTGGAGAAGAGTTGTGCCGCTGCGCTGGAAGCCGACGACGAAGATCGGCCTGTCTTCCTTAGTACTGGCAGCCGTCGCCGACGGGAGGGCATACGTCATCTTGGCGTGAATACCTCCCAGGAGCCGGACCCCACAGACCCCGTTCGGACTCGGACGAATCCCGCTTCGTGCCAGCGTCCGACCCAGGCCGACAGGTTGTCCCGCACGGGGTATGTCGTGCTTGCCGTCAGCACCTCGGCATCGTCCGTGCACACCCGCCGAAGCTCGTCGAGCACGGGGACTGCATTCAGCGATGTGACGAGATCGAACGATGCTGCCGGAAAGGGCAGGCGAATTGACGTCGCGTGTTTGAAGGACAGGTTCGGGCGCGGATAGCGCGATCGCGCCTGGCGAAGCATTCGGCGGGAGGTGTCGACGGCCGTGACCTCGGTCGCTGGATCCCGATCGGCGACCAAGGCGGCCGAGGGGCCGGCACCGGTGCCGATGTCGAGTGCCCGGCGAGCGGTGCGACACGAGGTGAGTCCGTCGAGGAGCGGCGCACTGTGCGACCGGGTGTCCCCGTAGCCGGACCACCGGGGGGCCGCCAGGAAGTAGTAGAGGGATGCGGCCAGTCGGTCGGACAGCGCCGGCTGCCCCACCATGAAGAGAGATATGGCATAGCGCTGGCGGCTCGGGTCTGTAACACGTTCGAGCAAACCGAGCGCCTCCGCGCGACCTCGGGAGAGGAGGGCTGTCATCGTGCACCTCGTGCTCGCCCCGACACTGAGTGCAGGCCGTGGCAACGTCGAAGAGCTGGTCCTGAACCTCGTGTCGAGCTCATTCGCTCCATGTCCTGAGTGGCAACTTGTTCGCCTGCGGCCGCGGCAATTTCGACACGAAGGGGACCCAATCCTTCCGGCGGCGGGAGAGCGGGGTCCTGTCTTCGTGGCGCTTGCCGTCCCCCGTCCTCGCCTACCCACAGAATCCTCGGGCCATCGGCGCAGTCCCGCTGGTCAGGAGCACCCATCGCGGTCCTAATTGCCTGATTCGCGGCTTTGGCCCCTGTTGACGCTATCGGTATGATATGGGGGAATGGGTCGATCGATCCTGAGGGTGGCGCTGGGGACACTCGCCATCGCCGGACTGACACTGGCGACGACGGCAGGTTCCTCGGCGAGAGCGGGTGCTGACACCACAGGCGGTCGGCTGTCTGGGGTGGACTTCCTCACTGGTTACAAGGCGCTCGCTCAGAACGGGTCCGAGTTCCAGCGGATCAAGGCCGATGGCGCCAACACGGTCTCCTTCGATGTCTGGTGGGAGGTCCCGAGCTCGTCCTCGTCGACCGTGGCCCCTGAACCGGGCGCAACCGATTCGGACGCGGACCTTCTCGCTGCTGCGCAGGAGGCGCACCAGGCTGGGCTGAATGTCACCCTCACGCCCAAGATCGTGATCGGCTCCAACGTCAACAACAGCGGCTGGCGGGGTGAGTACAACCCGCCCGATCCCGCCACCTTCTTCGCGAGCTACCAATCGATGGTCAATCACTACGCCTTGCTGGCCCAGCAGGCTGGCATGTCGATGTTCCTCGTAGGCAGTGAGATGACCGCCTCGGACGGATACGTCGGATACTGGCGGCAGGTGATCGCTTCGGCGCGTGAGCGCTTTAGTGGCCCGATCGGCTACGAGGTCGATTGGCGGGAGATCCCCCAGTTCAGCTGGGGCGATGCGATCGATGTCTTGCTCCTCTCGGCCTACTTCCCTCTCTCAGACGCGCAGTCCCCCACGCTGGCCCAGTTGGAGGCGGGGTGGCACTCCTATCGGTCTCCGGGGGCGACCCAGACCCAGGACGCGTTCTCCGAGGTCGCTGGCTTCGCTCGACGGTGGGGCAAGCCGATCGTGTTTGGCGAGGCCGGCTACACGGCTACCACCTATCCGGCCAACCAGCCCTGGTGGAACGCTCCCAACCCGGCAAACCCCGACCTGCAGTATCTCGCGTACCGCGCCCTCCTCGACACGTTCGTCGGACAGCCCTGGTGGGGCGGCGTCCTGTGGTGGGCGTGGAACGACACCGAGCCCCGTAGCCCCGAGAACAAGCCCGCCGAGAGCCTGATCGGGGCCCATTCGGTGGCTGGCGCCGGATCACCGGGTAGCGCGTCGGCTGAAGGCGCGCCGGGCGGCACTGCGGGCTCGGGCCGCGGGAGCCCCTCTGTTCCTGCCGCTGCGCCGGGCATAGGGGCGAATGGCGTGGGCAACCCGTCGACTCAGGACGGGGGCACCGCCTTGGCGGCTGGCGGTGCCCCGTTCGTTCGAGCGCCTGACGAAACGCCCCCCTTGCCTCCGGATGGCACGGCTCGGGGTGCCAGTCAGTCACCCCCGGGGAAGAGCCGGCTGATTGCCCTGAAGGAGGTTGCATCGGGTGACAACGGAGCAGCCGCCGGCCTGGCTCTCGGGGCGATGGGAGCGCTCGCCCTCGCCCTGGCCACCCTGTTTCGTTTCCGGAGCGCGGTGCTCGACGCCATAAAGGGACGCCGGCTGGGTCTGATCCGCCGGTGAGTTCGCATCCTCAGTGGCGCTGGGGAGGGCTGTGAGGCAGGCACGCCAGCTACCAACTGAGCGCGTCCCGCCGCCTGGCCCGCTGGTAGCCTCGCGAGCGGATACCCGTGTCCTCGACCCAAGTCAAGATCCTCGTTCCCGGCAACCATCTGATGGTCGGCCTCCTGGGGCAGCGCGACGAGTTGCTGCGCCTGGTGGAGGAGGCCTTCGGGGGAGCCCGGATCCTCGTGCGGGGCAACGAGATAACCGTGGAAGGGGAGGACGCCGAGCGGGTGGGTCGCCTCTTCGAGGAGCTCGTGCTCCTGCTGGAGAAGGGCCACGGCCTCGACGCCGTCAACGTGGGTCGAACCATCGACATGGTCAAGGCCAACGAGCGGCCCTCCGAGGTGCTCAGCTCCGAGGTCCTCCGGTCGGCCAGAGGCCGGACCGTCCGGCCCAAGACCGCTGGCCAGAAGCGCTACACCGACGCTATCCGTGACAACGTGATCACCTTCTGTATCGGTCCGGCGGGCACCGGGAAGTCCTATCTGGCGGTGGCCCTCGCCGTGCAGGCACTTCAGGCCAAGCAGGTGAACCGGATCATCCTCACCCGTCCGGCGGTCGAGGCTGGCGAGCGGCTCGGCTTCCTGCCCGGGGACCTCATGGCCAAGGTGGACCCGTACCTCCGCCCGCTGTACGACGCCCTCTACGACATGCTCGAGCCGGAGGCGATGCAGCGACTGATCGACCGGGGCACCATCGAGGTGGCTCCCTTGGCCTTCATGCGAGGGAGGACGCTCAACTCCAGCTTCATCATCCTCGATGAGGCCCAGAACACCACACCCGAGCAGATGAAGATGTTCCTTACCCGGATCGGCTTCGGCTCCAAGGCCGTGGTGACCGGCGACGTGACCCAGGTCGATCTGGCGGGGGGGCGCTCCGGGATGGTCGGACTCGACCGGATCCTGGACGGTATCGACGACCTGGCCTTCGTGTGGCTCACCCAGCGCGACGTCGTCCGTCATCGCATCGTGGCCGACATCGTCTCGGCCTACGAGCGGGTTGGCGGCGGGGGCCCGGTCGGCCGCGGTTCGGCGCCCGGGCCCTCCGTGGGACCGACCCGGACGACGCCGCCTGACGGCGAGTCGCCCCGCGGGCTGGCGCCCGAGCCCGCGCCCGAGTGGGCATCTGGCCCGGCTACTGCCGGGCCTCGTTGAGAAGGGCAGCTGGCGAGGGTGGCCATCGAGGTGTTCGTCGCAGACGAGCAGTCGACCCGTCCGGTGGAGCCCTCTCGGTGGATGGGTCTCGCCGAGTCTGTCCTGTCCGCCGAAGAGGTGACTGGTGAGGCAGAGCTGTCCGTCCTCTTCGTCGAGGAGGAGGACATGGCCCAGCTCAACCAGCGCTTCCTGGGCGAGGAGGGGCCGACGGACGTCCTGGCCTTCGCCATCGACGAAGAGCCGGTGGAGAGCGGCCGCTCGCCCGACTCGGGTGGCACCGGTCCGGGTTGGGTCCCCTCCGAGCCCGCGGACGTGCCGAGCCTCCTCGGCGACGTGGTGATCTGTCCCGCGGTCGCCTGGCGTAACGCCCCGGACCACGCCGGCACTTACGAGGATGAGCTCGCCCTCCTCGTGGTCCACGGCATCCTCCACCTCCTCGGGATGGACCACCTCGACGATGAGGAGGCGACGGCCATGGAGCGGCGCGAGCGCGAGCTCCTGGACCGCTACCACCGGCGACGACCCGGAGCTTCGTCGTCGGCAGAGGCGTGATGGTGCTGCTGGCCACCACCGGGTGGGAGACGACCGATTCTGCACTCGTCGTGGCCATCGCGATCCTTCTCCTTTTCGCCGCCGTGCTGGCGCTGGCCGAGACCAGCCTGGTTCGCACCAGCCGGGTGAAGGCGGTGAGCCTCGAGGAGGAGGGTCGCCGAGGCGCTCGCCGGTTGGCCCGCCTCGTCGAGAACCCCGAGCGCTTCCTCAACCCGGTCTTGCTCCTGGTGCTCGTCTGCCAGCTGGTGGCCGCCACCCTGGTCGGCGTGGTCTCCGAGCACCTGTTCGGCGCCCTTGGCGTGGCCTTGGCCACCGTCTTCGAGGTGACCGTCATCTTCGTCCTGGCCGAGGCGGTGCCGAAGAACTGGGCCGTGCAGCACCCCGACCGGGCCGCCCTCTTCTCGGCCCCGATCGTGGCCGCTCTGATCCGGTTCCCACCGGTGCGTCTGTTGTCGGGGGTGCTCATCGGGCTCGCCAACCTGATCCTCCCCGGAGGCAAGGGTCGTCCCGACGCCTACGTCTCCGAGCGAGAGCTCCTGGCCATGGCCGACGTGGCCGAGGAGGCGGACGTGATCGAGACCGAGGAGCGGGCGTTGATCCACTCGATCATCGAGTTCGGTGACACCGTGGTGCGGGAGGTCATGGTCCCGCGGCCCGACATCCTGGCCGCCGAAGCGTCTGACCCCGTCTCCGACGTCATCGAGGTGGCCATGCGGGCCGGCTACAGCCGCATTCCCGTCTACGAGGGCAACATCGACAACATCATCGGCATCGTCTACGCCAAGGACCTGATGCGGGCGGACCTCGACGACCGCGAGGAGACGCCCGCACGCAGCCTCGTCCGGGAGGCCCACTTCGTTCCCGAGACGAAGCGGATCGCCGAGTTGATGCGCGAGATGCAGAACCAGAAGTTCCACATGGCCATCGTCATCGACGAGTACGGAGGCACGGCCGGCCTCGTCACCCTCGAGGACCTCATCGAGGAGCTCGTCGGTGAGATCGTTGACGAGTACGACGTCGAAGAGCCCGCGATCGAGCCCCTGGCCAACGGCGAGTACCGGGTCAATGCCCGGATGCCAGTCGACGAGGTAAACGAGTTCCTCCATGCCGAGCTGCCCGATGGCGACTGGGACACTGTCGGGGGTCTGGTGTTCAGCCTTCTCGGCCATGTGCCCACCGAGGGCGAGAGCGTCGAGGCCAACGGTCATCGCCTGGCCGCTGAGAAGATCCAGGGTCGCCGCATCGGTCGGGTTCGCATCGCCAAGCTGCCGGGCGACCCAGCTGAGGCGACGGATAAACCCCGGGACTAGGGGACGCAGGTGCGAACCGGGTTCGTCGGCCTGGTGGGAAGGCCGAATGTCGGCAAGTCCACCCTCGTGAACCGCATCCTCGGAACCAAGGTGTCCATCACGTCCGACAAGCCCCAGACGACGCGCCTGCGGATTCGTGGCGTGCTCAACCAGCCCGGGGCTCAGGTGGTGCTCGTCGACACCCCAGGCATCCACAAGCCGCGCACAGCGCTCGGCGAGCGCCTCAACGACCTAGCCGCCGACTCGATCAACGGCGTCGATGTCGTCGTCCTGATGCTGGACGCCACTGCTCCGCTCGGTCGGGGCGATCGCTTCGTGGCCAGGCAGGTCCCGACCGATGCCATCGTGGTGGTGAACAAGATCGACGTCGCTTCGCCCGCCCAGGTGCTAGCCCAGCTCCAGGCCGCTGCCGGCCTCGAGCTGGCGGAGTACTTCCCGGTCTCGGCCGTCACCGGTGAGGGAGTCGAGCCGCTGGTCTCCACCCTCGTGGCCCGGATGCCCGAGGGACCGGCGTACTACCCGCCGGACGTCGCCGCCGACCTTCCCCAGGCCGTGTGGGTGGCCGAGCTGGTCCGCGAGCAACTGCTGGTTCAGGCACGCGAGGAGCTGCCTCACTCGATCGCCTGCCGGGTCACCGAATGGGAGTGGCCGCGGATTCGCTGCGAGATACTCGTCGAGCGGGAGTCCCAGAAGGGGATCGTCATTGGCCGGGGCGGCGCCGTCCTCAAAGCCGTTGGCGAGGCGGTGCGAGCACAACTGGAGCCCGGGGCCTACCTGGAGCTCTTCGTCAAGGTCGACAAGGACTGGCAACGTCGCCCACACGCGCTCGAGCGCTTGGGGTACTGAGTCTCCGCTGCCCCCCCAATTGCCAAAAGGCGGGCCCGGGTGTAGGCCTACGGCGCCCGCGTGGGACGGGTCGAGCTGGGGAGGTCGATAGTGATACGGCGTAGCCATTTGGCCACGCGATACGGGAGGGCGCCTCTTCTCGCGCTCATGCTCATCGCATCTGCATTCGTGGCACAGCAGCCTGCTGGGGCTGCGACGCCATCGAATTACGGTGAGGCCAGCTTCGCCATGGGGTGGTTCGGGCCCGGTCCAGATCCAGGGCCGCAAGGCCACGTCTTCTCGTTGGATCTTGAAGGCGTCTTTCAGATCCAAGGACAGACGTACTCTGGTCTCGTCGGGTTCTTGAACAATGGTGAGCTCTCGCCCCAGCTCGACTCGAGCCTGTCCCAGACCGGCACGATCAACCCGATAAGCACTGCCGAGGGTTGCGCCGCCGTAGGCGTCCAGCCGGCCGTCGCCTTCGAACATCCCCTCGTCCTCGGAGGCAGTCCCTGCGGTGAGCCGGCGGCGACCCACCTCCTGCTGATGAACTGTGGTGGTACGTACGCGCGTACGTCCGCAGTCCTCAGCCTCGACCTATCGTGCACCGTCAGCGTTGACCAGGGCCAGGCTGTTCCGTGGACGACGATCGCCACGGTACCTCTCCAGACTGACGGTCCTGTACCGGGTGATTACTCAACTTCAAGCGGGACTGGCGTCTACTCGTCGTAGCACCGGCTGGTGTCCGAGGGCCCACCCGGCGGGCCGTCGAGTGACTTGGGGGAGTGAGCGCGTACGAGTGCTGCTTCGCCGCTCGGTCGCTGTCTAGATGGATTGCCAGAGTCCCCGAGGTGGCCGAAGAAAGCCGCGACATCGCCGCGGGTGCGGGTGCGGGTCATGGGCGGGAGGGCTCGCACGAGGTCCCAGCGATAGCTGGCCTTCGCCAGTCGCGCGTCCAGTACGGCAACTACTCCCCGGTCGGTGGCCGAGCGGATGAGGCGCCCAGTTCCCTGGGCGAGGAGAGTGGCGGCCCGAGGCAGGTCAACCTCCCGGAAGGCCGTCGAGCCGAATCGTTCCCGTCGGGCCTGGAGCAACGGCTCGTCAGGTCGGGGGAAGGGGATGCGGTCAATGACCACCAGCGACAGGGCAGGACCGGGTACGTCGACCCCCTGCCAAAAGCCCATGGTCGCGAAGAGACAGGAGGTCTCGTCGCGGGAGAACGCCTCGACGAGGGCCTGTTTGGGCAGCTCGGACTGGGTCATGAGGCGAAATGGGACTCGCGCTCGTAGCGCCGCCGCGGCCCCTTCCATGGCGCGCCAGCTGGTGAACAACGCCAGGGTGCGGCCGCCTGCTGCCTCGATCAGCGCAGCGAGCTCTTCGTGCAGGGCCGCCTCAGCATCCTCGCGGCGACGATCTGGCAGGTGGGTGGCGCAGTAGAGCAAGGCGTTCGTCGCGTACGGGAAGGGGCTGCCGGCATCCAGTTGGTCGTTGGCTCCCTCGCCCATGCCCAGTCGGCGTCCGATGCCCGGTGGGATCGTGGCGCTGGTGAGAACGACCGTTGTTCGAGCCCACAGCGCGTCGGCTAGCACCGGGCCGACGTCGAGGGGCGCTACCTTGAGTACCGGCGCGTGCGGAAGTCCATCCGCCCAGGCGACCTGATCTGGACCCACATCGGACGCGATCGCCACGTCGGCCGTGAGATGACCGGCCGCCAGTACGGCCCTCGTCCTGGCTGCTCCTCCCGGGCCCGGCTGGTCGCGACCGGGGTCGGCATCGGCGTGCCGGAGCGCTGAGCTGATCCGCGAGAGCCGGGCCGACGCCACCTCCAGCGCGCTGGCCAGGTGCAGATCGGACTGGGGCGGCACCCGGCGGCCGACGTGTGGTGACAGGGCTGCATCGAGTCCGTCGCCGGCTCCCGCCAGCTCGTCGGCCAGGGTCGATTCGTCCCGCGGGAGCACGGCGCGCGCCAATCGGGCGAGGGCGCGGAAGCGTCCCGCCGCGACTTCGGCACCGAAGGCGGCGATCATCACGTCCTCGACCTCGTGGGCCTCGTCGAAGACCACCACATCGTGCTCCGGGAGGACGGCGCCCCCGCTGGCGAGATGGGCGCCGTACAGGTGGGTGTTCACGACGACGATGTCGGCCCCCGCCGCCCGCTCCCGGGCCGCCTCGGTGAAGCACCTCTCGCCTGCGGGGCAGCGGTGCGCCCCCGGGCACTCTCTCGGTCCGACGCTCACCATGGCCCACGCCCGGGGGCTCGGCTCGAAGTCAAGCTCGGCCCGGTCGCCGCTCGTCGACTCGGCGCCCCAGCTCAGCAGGCGCCGCGCTTGCACGACCATGCCATCGGCCGATCCCGAGCTGGCGCCGGCTTCGTCCCAGCCGGCAGCCTCCTCCAGGCCCAACTGCTCCCCCCCTCCGGCCATCTCGGCGGCTCGTTGGCGGCACAAGTAGTTGGACCTGCCTTTGAGCACGGCGAACCGAAACGGTCGTCCCAGATGACGAGCGAGGAACGGGAGGTCGTTCGTGGCCAGCTGGTCCTGTAGCGCCTTGGTGGCAGTGGCGACTACCACGCGCTTGCCGGACAGGATCGCGGGGATCAGATAGGCCAGCGACTTCCCAGTCCCGGTCCCGGCCTGGACAACCAGGTGGCGGCGATCGTGGATTGCCCGCCCCACCGCCTCGGCCATGGCCCGTTGTCCCTCACGAGCTTCCCCTCCCTGGGGCAGCGCCCGCACGACTTGCTCCAAGGCGCGCGTCACATCGGGGGAGGCCACCGCTCGACCCTAGCGCGAAGTAGCAAGGGAAGTCATTGATAGCACTGAAATTCAGGAGCCACCGTCGCATCGCGTGCAGTCACCACGCGGTGAGCATGGGCGACGCAGGAACCAGGCCGCCATGGGCGGAACATTCGTTCATGGTCTCCGCATCGAAGGCTGAGGTTCGCTCGGGCACCGTAGGAAGGGCAGCGGCGCACGGAGTGGAGGCCGATGCCGCGGAGGGGGCAGAGCCAGAGGCCGGGGGTCGCATCGATCAGGCCGGCGAGACCCGGCTCGCCAGCATGGAATCGCTGCGGGCGTTGGCTGCCGTCGCCGTGTTGGTGTCGCACGTCTTCGGGTTCGCCTATCTGTGGGGACCGGCAATCTACGGAGGTTTTCTCCACCGCGTACTCCTGGGCGGGGGGTTCGCGGTGTTCCTGTTCTTCGCCCTATCGGGGTACCTGCTCTACCTTCCCTTCGCGCGTCGGGACTTCGGGGCTGGAACCAGCATCAGGCTGAGCCGCTATCTCGGCAACAGGGCCGTGCGCATCCTTCCGCTGTACTACGCAGTCCTCATCGTCGTCCTCTTGACCACCCAGCACGGGGGGACGTTCGACCAGTGGTGGCGCTTTGCTGTATTCGGGGAGAGCTTCTCCCGTCATACCGTGGGCACCGTCGACGGACCCATGTGGTCACTCGTCGTCGAGCTGCACTTCTACATACTGCTCCCAGTGCTTGCCGCGGCGATCCGTCTCCTCGCCCGCCGTTCGTACCTCCGGGCCGCATTGATGCTCGCCGTGCTCGCCGGCGCCAGCCTCGGCCTGCGGATAGCCCTGGTCGTCCACCCTGCGCATCACGACCTCCGGTGGGAGTACTCCCTTCCGACGACTTTCCTTTTCTTCGTCTCGGGGCTCGCGCTCGCCCTGGTCCGCGTTCGTTGGGAAGCGGGAACACCTAGGTGGCTGGCTGGCCCGCTGCAGAATGGCAACACGTGGCTCCTCGCCTCTCTTCCGCTGTGGCTGCTGACTTTCTGGCGGTACGACCTCGACGCGGTCGCGGCCCTGGCCAGCTTCCTGGTGGTTGGCTCGGCGGCGCTGCCACTTCGGAGAGGCCGGCTCGTCCGCGGTCTCGACTGGCGTCCTCTCGCCGTGCTCGGCACCGCCTCCTACAGCCTCTATCTCTGGCACATGCCGATCGTCCAGGAGGTCGCGGGCGCCCGATGGTCGCCGACCGGGTTCCTGCCCCTGCTTGCCATCCTCCTGCCGCTCTGTATCGCCGTAGCACTGGTCAGTTACATAGCCATCGAATCGCCATTTCTCCGCCTTCGTCGCAGCTGGTCGGGACGTAGGCACCCCTCGCCCGCCCCGGCGGTAACCGCGGCGGTCGGGGCGACCGTGACGTAAAACCGGGCATTCGCCGCCCCCAGGCCGTCGCAAATGGCGCGTCGCCTTCGCGGCCCGGCCCGCTCGGAGCGCCGAGGGCACAAGTTTCTCTGTCGGATACCGCAAGTTGTCGGCTGCTCGGCCGTTGATCCCAGAACATGGTTCGAGCCCAAACGACAAGCCGACGCCACCGGAGGTCGACGCGCCGATCAGGAGACCGACCACGCCTCGATAGCGGAGCGCGAGAGGCACGGCAGTGCGTGTGAGGATCATATGGCTGCATATGTCGCCAACGTCTCTCAACGGGTACCACCAAGCGTCGGCCGACGCGTGAGAGCAGCGGGACGCCGTGCCCGACAATGGGTCAAGAACATCAATGTCTCTTCCGCGCCTCCCGATCCGCCCGACATGACCGACATCACATCGATGTTCACTTGGTGCCGGGCTACTGCGGGGACGTCACGACCGCACTATCTCTGGTCGGTGCTGGCAGCGGCAAAGCTCGCGCGCAGCCTCGGCATCGAACGGATGTCGGCGATCGAGTTCGGCGTCGCGGGCGGGAACGGGCTTCTCGCCCTCGAATCGGTGGCAGAGTTGGTCGAGTCGTTGCTCGGAGTCGGCATCGACGTCTTCGGGTTCGACTCAGGGACGGGGATGCCCGAGCCGCAAGATCTCCGAGACGCCCCCTTCGTCATACAGGGTGGGAACTTCCCAATGGATGTTCACGCTCTCGAGACCCGGCTGAGCCGCGGCCGCCTCGTCTTGGGCCCGGTCGAGACCACAGCAAGGGAGTGGCTTGCCGAGGAACATCCGCCGGTCGGCTTCGTAGCATTCGACCTGGACTACTACACCTCGACTATGCACGCCTTCCATCTCCTTGATGGCGATTCCGGCCGAATCCTGCCTCGGGTCGTGTGTTATTTCGACGACATATTCGGGCTCGGCTGGAGCGACTTCAACGGCGAGCGAGCAGCCATCGCTGAGTTCAACGAGATTCACACCCACCGCAAGGTCGGCCCTGTTCACGGCCTCAAGTACGGGTTGCCCCGTACGGAGTTCGAGCTGAGCTGGCCCGAGAAGATCTACCTTGCCCACATTTTCGAGCATGATCGGTATTCCGAATACGAGGGGCCGTTGTCGGCGCGGTGGTACGACGAGCTTCGGCTTTCCCCCGGGTCCCGCCCGTCGCGACTTCACCCGGCCATCCGATGAGCACGGCCACCTTCTGATCTGCCTGAGCGAGGGCCCGGCGTTTTCGCAGACCCCTTCTCGAGGTCCCATACTGGTGCTTGGGCGTGCACTTCCGTAGGATCCGCTTCGGCCCGTACGCCTCGACCCTGGTGGGAGTGGGAGCGGTCGGCCGCGCTCGCGGCGTGTGGGCCCCTGGTTCTCAGGCTCCTCCCGGGCCGGCTAACGATAATGGGCCCGCGCCGGGCTGAGAGGATTGTTCGTGCGAGTCCGGATCTTCACCGAGCCCCAACAAGGGGCCACCTACGACCAGCTGCTGACCCTCGCCCGAACGGCGGAGCAGTGCGGCTTCGATGCCTTCTTCCGCTCGGACCACTACCTGCACATCCCCGGGGTGACCGGGGGCACGGGTGAGCCGGGCCCGACCGATGCCTGGATCACGCTGGCCGGGCTGGCTCGGGAGACGAGCCGC
>DASXCO010000190.1 GCA_036491125.1 Acidimicrobiales bacterium
GACCTGTCCAAGGGCATGCTCGGCGCCAACGGGATCGTCGGCGGCGGCCCGCCGCTGATCTGCGGGACGGCGCTGGCCGCCAAGCTCAAGGGCAACGGCGGCGTCAGCGTCGCGTTCTTCGGCGACGGCGGCAGCAACCAGGGCACCACGCTGGAGTCGATGAACCTGGCCTCGGTGTGGAACCTGCCGGCCATCTTCGTGGCCGAGAACAACGGGTACGCCGAGAGCACGTCCAGCACCTGGTCGGTGGCCAGCGACAACATCGCCGACCGGGCCGCCGGGTTCGGCATGCCGGGCGTCATCGTGGACGGGTTCGACTTCTTCGCGGTGCACGAGGCGGCCAGCGAGGCGATCGCCCGGGCCCGGGAGGGCGGCGGGCCGACGCTCATCGAGATGAAGTTCACCCGGTACTTCGGCCACTTCGAGGGCGACCAGCAGACCTACCGGGCCAGCGAAGTCGAGCACGCGCGGGCCGAACTCGACTGCCTCAAGCGCTTCACCGACCGGGTGACCGAGACCGGCGAACTGACTCGTTCAGACCTCGACGCGGTCGACGCCGAGGTCGGGGCGCTGATCGACCGGACGGTCAGCGAGGCGAAGGCCGCGCCGATGCCCACCGAGGCGGACCTGCTCACCGACGTCTACGTGCGCTACTGACGGGAGGCTCAGGCCATGGCACGGAACATCACCTACCGCGAGGCCCTGAACGAGGCGCTGGCCCAGGAAATGGAGCGCGACGAGACCGTCATCGTGATGGGCGAGGACAACGCCGGCGGAGCCGGGGCGCCCGGTGACGACGACGCCTGGGGCGGCGTGCTCGGCGTGACCAAGGGGCTGTACCACAAGTTCCCCGGCCGGGTCCTTGACACCCCCATCTCGGAATCGGCGTTCATCGGCGCCGCGATCGGCGCGGCCACGGCCGGGATGCGCCCGGTGGCCGAGCTGATGTTCGTCGACTTCATGGGCGTCTGCTTCGACCAGATCTACAACCAGGCCGCGAAATTCCGGTACATGTTCGGCGGCAAGGCGATCACCCCCGTCGTGATCCGCACCATGTACGGGGCCGGGCTGCGGGCCGCGGCCCAGCATTCCCAGTGCCTGTATCCGCTGTTCACCCACATCCCCGGACTGAAGGTCGTCCTGCCCGCCACCCCGTACGACGCCAAGGGCATGATGATCCAGGCGATCAGGGACAACGACCCGGTGATGTTCTTCGAGCACAAGGCGCTCTACGACACCTCGGGCCCCGTGCCCGAGGAGAGCTACGTGGTGCCGTTCGGCGAGGCCAACGTGGTCCGCGAGGGCGGTGACGTCACGATCGTGACCCTGGGCCGGATGGTGCACACCTCGCTGGACGCAGCCGGGCAGCTCGCCGCGGACGGCGTGCAGGCTGAGGTCATCGACCTGCGCACCACCAGCCCGCTAGACGAGGACACCGTGCTGGAGAGCGTCGAGGGCACCGGCCGGCTGGTCGTGGTCGACGAGGCGCACCCCCGGTGCAACATCGCCAC
>DASXCO010000191.1 GCA_036491125.1 Acidimicrobiales bacterium
CGGGCGGTGGCGCGGTCAGGGCTGCCGGTGATCCGTCTACACGACCTCCGCCACACTCACGCCAGCCTCCTCCTGGCGGCCGGCGTGCCGGTGAAGGTCGTCAGCGAACGCCTCGGCCACTCGACACCCAGCTTCACGATGTCGGTCTACCAGCACGTCATCCCCGGCATGGGCGCCGACGCGGCGCGACTCTTCGGTGAGCTCATCGGCGACTCGGTGGAAAAATCGGTGGAATCCGAGGCGACCGGGGTCCTGAAAAGCAGCGACCCGGTGCCTCTGCACCGGGTCTGAACTGCGCATTTCTTGGTGGCGGGGGTAGGATTTGAACCTACGACCTTCGGGTTATGAGCCCGACGAGCTACCAGACTGCTCCACCCCGCGTCGCGTCCTTCAGGATAGCAGCGTCGCGAGACCGGTCAGCCGGGACCTGGCGGTCTTGCCAGGGCGGAGTTGGTCGAGCCTGTCGTCGGCGCCGGAGCGGCGGGCGGCGGTGCGGTGGTCGAGGGCGGGGTCGGCGACGACCCGCCGGAGGCAGCCGCCGCCTGTGCCGCCTGGTTGAGCAGGTTGCCGGCCTGGTTGATGTCGGTCTGGTACTTGCCGAGGTCGCCGGCCTTGAGGTCGTTCTGGGCCTGCGTGTAGGCGGCCTGGGCCTGGGTCAGCAGCTGGGAGACCGTCGACGACACGCCGGGACCGGGCGAGGGAGTGACGGTGGTCGGTGGCGCCGCCGCACCCGCCGCAGAGGTGGACGGAAGACCCGGCACCGGCGACCCGAAGAGATCCGTCAGGGCTTGGTTGAGGTTGTCCTCCATGGCCGCCTGGTTGCCGTACACGACGATGATCTTCTTGAACTCGGGCAGGGGGTTGCGCGACGACTGGACGTAGAGGGGCCGGATGTAGAGCAACGACTGGTCGATCGGGATCATGAGCACGTTGCCGAGCAGGACCTGTGACCCCTGTTGGTTCAGAAGGCTGATCTGTTGAGAGATCGACGTCACTGCGCTGATGCGCGCGTCGATCAGGGCTGGGCCGTCGATCTGCTGACCTCTGGGCGTCACGTACGCCTGGAGCTGCCCGTAATGGTCGGGATCCGAATTGGCGACCATGAAGCCAGTCAGGTTCTGCTGCTGGTCGTTCTGCGACACGGGAACGAAGGGCTCGAGGAGGTTGAAGCTCATCTGCGACTGACCAGGGAGGCGCGTCAGCTGGTAGATCGGCGCCATGCGCTTGGCCCGGCTGGGGCCCACCTGGAAGCCCTGGGCGTTCGTCGTCGCCGTCGTCTGCAGAGCGGCTGACGGCGAACCCGATCCGGGGTCCTGGGACAGGTCCCACGCGTCCCCGGCGGCATAGAACTGGTTGGCGTTGGTGATGTGGTAGCGGCCGAACATGGCGGACTGCACGGTGAAGATGTCCTCTGGGTAGCGCAGGTGTGCCCGCAGCTCGGGGCTCATGTCCTTCGCCGGTGTGAACAGGTGCGGGAAGGCCTTACCGTAAGCGTTGGCCAGCGGATCGTGAGGATCCATCTGGTAGAAGGTCATCGACCCGTTGTAGGCGTCGATCAGCACCTTCACCGAGTTGCGCACATAGTTGAAGCTCGAGTTGAGCCCGCTGGCGCCGTTCACCGCGGACACGTTCGCGGTCTGCGCGTTCGGGTAACGGTCGGTGGTCGTGTAGGCGTCCTGGATCCAGTAGATGCGACCGTTCAGCAACACGGGATAGGGATCGGCGTCGTACTGGAGGAAGGGCGCCGCCTTGTTGACGAGATCCCTGATGTCGCGGACGAACATCACCCGGGAGTGGCTCGTCACCTGACCGGAGATGAGCGGGTTGATATCGGCGAAGCGCAGCGCGAAGGCCGCCCGGCGGAAGATCGAACCGGCTTCGACTCCGCCGGTGCCGTGATAGGTGCTCTCCTGGTTGGCGCCGTTCGGCTTCTGGAAGTCGATCTCCGGCTGCTTGGTGTCGGCGATCACATAGCCGGGGTTGTTCAGGCCGAAGTACACGGACGGCTGGGTGAGCACCGGAGCCCCGTTCGAGGAGGTCGGCGGGACGTCCTGGATGGCGAACGACGGATTGCCGTCGGCGTTGGCCAGGTTGGCCTGCGACAGCACGGCCCCATAGCCGTGGGTGAACTGGAGGTGCGAGTTCACCCAGGACGTGGAGGGAAGCTGGCCCCCGTTCAGCTGGCGCACGGCGGCGATCACTGGCGTGTTCTGTCCGTCGAGGGTGTACCGGTCGAGGGCGAGCTCGTTGAACAGGTAGTAGGAGCGGATGTCCTGGAGCTTCTCGAAGGTGGTGACGGCGAAGTTGGGGTCCCACAGGCGCACGCTGGAAAGCGTCGGCAGGTCGGCCGCCAGCTCGGGAGGCGTGAGGTTCTGCGAGTAGGAGAAGGGGATGGGGTACTGGACATTGTTGATTCCCATCGCCTGCCGCGTGGCGTTGATGTTCCGGGTGATGTAGGGCCGCTCCAGGGTGTTCTGGGCCGGCTGCACCTTGAACGTCTGGATGAACGCCGGATAGATGGCCCCCACGACGAGCGAGATGAACGCCCACAGCCCGACGCCGATGACCGGCAGGACCCAGCCCCGCCGGCGGATGTTCACGAGGAAGATGCCGAAGGCGGCCAGCGAGATGAAGATGAGCAGGGTCAGCGCGGGCAGCTGGGCGTGGACATCGGTGTAGGTGGCGCCCTGGACGAAGCCCCGGGTGGACGCGGTGAGCTCGTAGCGCTGGAGGAAGTAGCCCGCCGCCTTGACGAGGGCGATCAGGGCCAGCAGGACCGAGATGTGAACCTTCACCAACGGGTTGACCCGTTGCCCCGGACCCTGGAAACGGATGCCTCCGTTCAGATAGTGGGCGACGACGGTGATGACGAGGATCACCGCCAGGGCGAGGAAGGTCCACCCGACGAGGAAGGAGAGGAACGGCAGCTTGAAGACGTAGAACCCGACGTCCATGTGGAACTGCGGGTCCTGCACCCCGAAGGGAACGGCGTTGCGAAAGAGGATCCAGTTGTGCCACTGGCCCGACGCCCCGGTTCCGACGAGCAGGGCAAGGATGATGGCGGCGATTGTGCGGACGAGCCGGGCGCGGGGCCTGACGGCGTTCCGATAGCGGCGCACCAGCTCGTCCTCGGGTCCGAGGGGGCTGAAGTTGAGGGCGATCCGATCGGCGATGGCCAGGCTCGCCCACATGCCGGCGAAGAAGATGGCGACGAACACCACCCCCAGGCCGATCTTGGTCCCGAGGACCCCCTTCCACACGCTGGTCAGGTGGACCGAGCTGAACCACAGGTAGTCGGTGTAGAAGACGGCGATGCCCCGGAGCGACGTCAGCAGCAGGAAGAAGAGGATGATCCCGACGACGATCCAGATACGCCCGCGCGTGATGCCGCGACTTCGCCGCGGCACGTCCTGAGGGGAACGCACCCCGGGAGCCTACGCCGGCGGAGGGGCGAGGAGACAGCGGCAGCCGCTGTGCGCCGGCGGGTGGGTCTGGCCCGTCGGATACCGCTCGCCCCGGGGCAAGGGTCCTGCCAGGGCGTTGTCGTCGCAATCGGGGCACCGCTCGTCCCCGTCGTCCACGATCCAGCGCAGCGCCGACCCTTCTCGGGCGACACCCACCTCGCCCCGGGAGAAGGCGGCAACGACGTGGTCTCCAGCCACCCGCTCGATGCGGGGGCCCTTCCACTCTCTGTACGCCGCGCCCACGTGGTCGATCAGGCTGGTGTCGTCCGGATCGGCTGCGTCACCGAGGGACCGCTCGAGGCGCCGGCGCAGGGGATCGGTGATCGCCCTCGCCAACTCGCCCGCGAGTACGAGGGATCCTTTCTCCCCGCCGGCGCTGCCGTTCGTCCTTCCGTCGCTCTCCCTGCCCTCCCGTAGGAACGAGGTGCCGGCGCTCTCCGCCCGCTCGAGCGCCTCGACGCCCGCCCGCTGGAAGTGCTCCTCGTGGTCGGAGACCGAAGGCAGGATGTCGAGGAGCTCACCCGTGCCGCGGCTGCGCAACCGGTCCAGCAGGTCGTTCTGATCGTCCTGAAGGGCACGCTTGAGCCTGCGTGACAGCGCCACGGTGATGGGACCGATTGCGTCGTCGCGCCGTCGCAGGAACGACACCTCCACGGTCGCGCCCCGATCGTCCTCGGACTCCTCCTTGGCCTCGGTCTCCGCCTCGGCCTGCTCTCCCGTCTCGGGGTCCGGGTCCGGCGACGTCTCCGTCTTCTCGTCGAGGTCGGGCTTTACCTCCGCCTGGGGCTTCACCTCGGCCTGGGGCTGCTCAACGGCCTGGGGCTTCACCTCGGCCTGGGGCTGCTCCTCCGTCTGGGGCAGCTCCTCGAGCTCGGTCGTCTCCTCGGCGGAGGGCGGCTCGGCTCCCTCCCGGTCAGCCACCTGCTGACGGCCCCTCGCTGCCGACGGCGAGCGGCCGGCCTTCACCTTGGCGAACAGTTCGTCGACCGCTGACGAGCCGGGGGCGCGGTGGCGCCCACCGGAGCGCCCTCGAGCACGAGCCGTGGGTGTCGGACTCGGCGGCTCCGTCGCTCCCAGCGCTGACCCTCCGCCGGCGGCTGCATGGGGCTCGCCGGACTCTGCATCAGAGCGCGTAGCAGTGAGCGGGGGGGAGGCGAGGATCCGAACCGCCTCGTCATCTGGTGGCGCCTCCGGCGTTGTCGTCTCCGCAGGACTGGCGTCCCGTCCCGGTGTCTCGGCGGGTGGAGCGTGTCGGGGCCGTCGGATGATCCGAAAGCCCGAACGGCGCCGTCCGATGGCATGCTCGTCGGCGTCGGGGCGGGCTCCCCGCTCGCCCCTCTCGGCTGCTCCTGCGTCCTCACCCGTGGATGACGACGAGGTGTCTCCAGTCTCCGGCGTCGGTGCGGGTTGGTCGGGCGTCGCCGGGCGCGAGGGCGCCGACTGTTGCTGGCGCGGTGGGGGCCTCGAAACGGCGCTGCCCGGGACCTGCCCGCTCGCCGGCGGCTGCCCGCTTATGACTCCGATGGTCGTGGGCGGTGGGCCCGGTCCGGCCCTCTCGGCGGAGGCGGCTGCCCGGTCGGGCGCGCCACGACCGGCATCGCCGGGGCCGGAGCTGCGCGGAGGCTCGCGCCTGGGAGCAACGACGCGCTCCGCGTCGGCGAGATCTTCGTCGGCCGGCGGTTGCGCCACGCCACCCGGATCGAAGTCGCGCTGGAGGGTCTCCAGGATGTGGTCGAACGACCGCCGAGCCTCCCGCAGCGCCTCCACCAGGTTCTGCCGACCGCCCCGCAACTGCTCGACCTGGCCGTAGAGGGCGCGGCGGCGGCGAACCAGGTCGGCGAGCACTCGGGCCCGCACCTCCTGGGCCTCCCGGACCATCCCCCGGCAGTCCTCCTGGACTCCCGCCACCGTGGCCTGCGCCTCGTGGCGGGCGGCCTCGATCACCGAGTCGGCCTCGGCCGCGGCGCCGCTGCGGATCCTGGCCGCGGTGACCTCGGCCTCGCTGGCCCGGTCCGCCGCCGCTCGCTCGCCCTCGGCCCGGATGCGCGCCGCCTCCTCGTGGGCCAGGTGGATCACCTGCGTGGCGCCCTCCTCCGCTCGGGCTTTCATGTCCCCCGCGGCGTCGTGGGCGCTGCGCAGGACGCGCGTCGTCTCCTGACCGAGGGCCGACGTCAGCGTGGCTTCGTCCATCTCCGGATGGGCCGCCTGCTGCTCGGCCCGGGCAAGCCGGTGCCGCAGATCGTCCTCGCGGTCGTGGAGGGTTTGGAGCTGCTCGGCGACACTGTCCAGGAACATCCGGACGTCGGTCGGGTCGAAGCCCTTCCTCACCGTGGGAAAGCTCCGCCGAGCGACCTCGTCAGCAGACAACGATGCCGAGTTGATCGAGGTGCGATGGCCTTCCTGCATTGACGGAGCCTATGCCGACCGGCCCGGCCCCTGCTATGTCGTTCGGCCTGCCATCGCTCAGTCCGCCGCCGCGACCGTGCTCTCCTGGCGGGCGGTGATCGGCAGGAGCAGCGAGAACTTGGAGCCGCGTCCCGGGTAGGACTCCCACGCCACGCTCCCGCCGTGCCCCTCGACGACTCTCTGGACCAGCGACAACCCCAGCCCGAGGCCTCCGAATTGACGGGTGTCCGAGCTGTCGCCCTGTACGAACTCGCCGAAGGCCACCGTCGCTTCCTGCTCGGACATGCCCTTGCCGTGATCGGTCACCGAGATCTCGAGCACCCGACCCCCGCGGACCGTCCGGGCCGTGACAACGACCTCCCCACCGTCGGGTGAGAACTTCACGGCGTTGTCGACCAGCTCGTCGATCGCCAATCGGACCCAGCGGCGATCGGCCACAACGGGGTCGAGATCTCGCTCGACCCGTCGACTGATGAGCCACGGATCCTGGAGCCTCGTCTCCCACACGGAGACGACGTCGTCGATCAGCACCCGGATGTCCACCCAGTCGGGCCGCAGCCGGAGCCGGCCGGCGCCGGCGGAGGCGAAGAACTCGAGCCGCTCCACCACTCTCAGGAGGCGCTTCGACTGCTCGAGGATCTCTCCGTGCCAGACCCGAGCCTGATTGGGTGGGACCGTCTTACGAGCCATGAGGTCGCTGAACCCCATGATGCCGGTGAGCGGCGTGCGCAGCTCGTGGCCGACCCGGGACAGGAACTCTGTCTTCATCCGCTCGACCTCGTGCTCCCGGCGCAGGTCGCGGAGCACGAAGACGGCGCCGCCACCGCCCGGTCCCTGACCCCGGAGCGCCCCGGCGGATACCGCCACCGGCACCAGCCCCCGCTCTCCCAGCTGGAGCCAGCACTGCGTGCTCCATCGTTGGTCTGGCGGTCGCCGTAGGTAGGCGGTGAGATCGGCACCGTCTTCTCCGACCAGGGTGATCACGTCCGCCACGGGCCGGCCGCGAGCCGCGCTGTCGCTGACGAGGACCAGCTCCTCGGCAGCCTGGTTGAAGTCAGTGATCCTGCCGGCCGAGTCGACGGCGACGAGCGCTTCGCCCATTCCCGCCACCACGGCCTCGAGCCGACCGCGGAGACGAGTCTCGTCCTGGGCCGCGTCGCGCAGAGCCGTCGCCTTCTCGTCGATGGACGAGGCCATCGAGTCGAACGCCGCTCCTAATCTTCCCACCTCGTCCTCCGAGCGGACCCTGGCCTTGACGTCGACGTCGCCACGGCGGATGGACTCAGCGGCGGTGGTGAGCCGCCGCAGGTCCGAGCCCACTCGGTCTCCAACCAGCGACGCCAGCAACAGAGCGAGAAGTGTGCCACCCAGGGCGATGATGAACAGCGTGCGGAAGAGGTCGTTCTGTGTCTGATCGACCACCGTCGTCGGGGTGGACGAGAGGAACGCCATGACCGGCCTGTTGTCGCTGGCGGCCACCGACTGGCCGGCGACGAAGCGGCCTTGAACAGTGGCCGACGTGACCGCACCGCTGCCGGAGAGCACCTGAGCGGCGACACCCTGCAGCGTGCCGTATTCCGGGTTCCAGCCTCCGGCGCTGCTGAGCACGCTGGTAGGCCCGACCAGGGCCAACGAGAGGGTGGGATCGTCCACCCGCAGCTGTTCCAGGTAGCCGCGATCGAGGACGCGAACGGCGATCGCCACACCCATCACCCGCGCCGTGCCCGGTAGACCGGGTCCGCGGGCGATGACCACGTCGGGATACGCGCCCACGGCGATGGCTTGGCCTCCCACGACAGCCGCCGTGCCCGTCGAGAGCTGGGCGGCGACAGCCTGGGCCACGGCCGGAGAGCCCGGCAAGGCGGCAGCCGCGCCGGGACCGAGGGCCGCGCCGAGGTTGGCCGACGACGCCACGACCCCACTGCCGGGCTGCACCCACGCCACCTCGACCCCGGCAGGCACGGCGGAGGCAGAGATCGCCGACAGGGCATCGCGCACACAGCTGGTGACGACCGTCTGGTCGGCCAGGACGCAGTCGGAGCGGGCGTTGATGGAGGCCCGCACGGAGGAACCCACGAGAACGGCCTCACCTCGCAACTGCTCCGGGCTGCTCGACGTCAGGGTGGCCCCGGAAGAGGCGCGTCCGTCGAGACGACGCACGGCGTCGTTCCGCACGGTCGAGGAGACGACCTGGGACAGGGCCAGAGAGAGGATGAAGACGAGGACGAGGAGGGTCGCAGCAGCGGTGGCAGCCACCCGGGCGGCGATGGCCTGGCGGCTGGCCGCTACCAGGGCGACGCCCAGGCTCAAGGCTCCGGCGGCGAGGAGGCCGTCGGCCACCCGGGCCGAGGTGCCTTGCAGCACGATGGCAGCCCCCGCCAACCCGACGCCCAGCCACACGAGTGCCTGGGACGCGTCGCCCGCCCGCCACCGCAGGGAGCCGATGAGGATCAGGATCAGGCCGGCCCCCTGCAGCCCGCCGACGACCGAGCTGGTAGCCGGCTGGACCAGCAGGGACCCCGTCAGGAAGGCGCCAGTTGCCAAGGCCGCGAAACCCACCCCGAGCGCGGCTCGGGCCCACGGCGACCGGCTCAGCAGCTCTGCTCTGAGCAGTACGAGGGCCACCCCGGCAGCGGCCACGAGAAAGATGGCGAACTGGGCGGCGAACTCGAACTGCGCGGGTACGGAACCCATGGCTCCTATGCCGTCTCTCCCGTCGGTGGCGGAGGAAGGTCGCGGGTGTTGCCACCGTGGCTGCTCAAGGCGGCCAGCGCCTGGTCCAACGACGCCACGGAGACCACCTTGAGGTGACTCCCCGCATGTTGCATTGCCACCTTGTACTCGGGCGGGGGCACCAAGAACAAGGTGGCGCCGGCGTTGCGGACGGCGACGGTCTTCTGAGCGACGCCTCCGACGTCGCCCACCTGTCCGGTGGGGTCGATCGTGCCCGTGGCGGAGATCTTCTGCCCCCCGGTGAGGTCGTCAGGAGTGAGCGCCTGGATGATCCCCAACGTGTAGGCCAGGCCGGCCGAGGGCCCACCGATTCCCTCGGAGTTGATCGTGATCGGGAAGGGGAAGTTGTACTGGGCGTGGGTGGACAGGGCGACGCCCATGTACGCCACCTGTTGGCCCTGCTGCTGGCGACCACCGAGAGTGAGGATCACGTCACGAGTCGGGGCGCCCCCTCCGGGCTCCACGGTCAGGTGCGCGACATCGCCGGGGTGCAGAGCGTGGGTGATCGCCACGGCCTGATCAGCGGTGGGCGTCGGTCGGCCGTCGATGGCGGTGATGGTCTCGCCGATCTGCAGCTTGCCGGCCGCCGGCGCCCCGCTCTGGACCTCGGCGACCACGGCGCCGGCATCGCTCTCCGGTACGGGGTAGTTGAGGCGGCGGAGCGCGGCCACCTGAGCCGCCTGCTTGGAGTCGTCCATTTCCAGGGTGTTCTGCACCTGCAGCTGGCTCGGCGGAGTGGAGCCGAGCACCTCCGCGGCAGGGACCACCGACACGTCGGAGCTCAGCTTGTCGGGCAGGTAGTCGATGGCCCGGACCTGGCTCAGGGACACGGTCGTCAGGAAGACCTGGCCCGGAACGGTGTGGCTCTTGTCGGGCGGGACCTTGATCAGGTTGCCGACCGCGACGGCCGAGCCTGGAGCCAAGGCGTAGTAGTTGAGCTTGATCGTGGTGCCGGCGACCGCGGCGGCCACCAGCAGGACCACGACGGCGATGACCCATCGGAGCCAGCGTCGGCGTCGACGAGGTTCGGACCCAGACGGCGAGGGGCCTGGTTGTACCATCGGATCGATAGTGCTCAAGTCGGGTTTGTGCCCCTCTACTCTGGGCCTCCGGCGGGAACCTGCTCCGTCGCCGTCGATCACATCAGCCTGCCACGGAACGGAGGCCCTGCCGCCGCAGCCGGCGAGCTGAGCTCCCCATGACTCCTCTCTTCGATCAGGACTCGGCCAAGAGCAGTGAGAACCGCCCCGGCGGGGGCGCCCCACCGGCGGGGGCGGGCCACGATGAGGCCGCACCCCAGGGCGAGGCGTCGGACGACCATCCCAGGTACCCGGATCGAGGAGAATCAATCAGCCCGGGACCAGATCCGAGCGAGGGCGTCGCCCGCTCGGACGCGGGAGAGGGTGCCGATGGAGCCGGACCCAGTGGGGAGTCGGCGCCGGCGGAGGCCGAGGCTGATGCAGAGCCAGAAGCTGACCCAGCCGCGGAGGCCGAGACGGAGACGGCCTCGGTGGAAGCCGGGCCGGGAGACACAGCGCCAACGGCGACCTCGTTCGAGCCAGTCGCCGGACCTCTGCCACCACCGCCGACGCTATCTGCTCCAGAGTCTGGGGTACGCGCGCCCGCGCCCCCAACGGACCCGACACCGGTTGGACCCCCGCCGGCGCCGCTCGAGCCGGTGACGGCGCCCTCGTCGGCGGGACCCGCCCCGTCCCAGTTCGAGTCACAATCCCTTGCGCCCATTCGGGCGAACGGCCGGGTGGCGGGCGGGGCGCTGGGCCGGTTGGCGCAGCTCTGGCCCTCGCCAGTGAGAGCTCACCCCGACCAGGGCGTGTCCTCACTCGTCCTGCTCGTGGGGCTGGCCGTGACGGTCGGTGTGGTCGGCGCGGGAGTCGTCGCCGGGCTTGCCTTCATGATCATCGCGCTCGGGCATGGTTGACGGCGACGGCGACGTCGGTCTGGCCGAGGCGCGGCTGCGTCGGCAGGTCACGCTCGCCGGTCACGCCGGTGACGAGGACGCCGCCCGGGCCCGCCTGACCGACGCGGCGCCACGAGTCCGTGCAGCATCACTCGGCGCCCTGGCGCGCATGCACCGGTTGGCGCCGAGCGAGCTCGCGAGCGCGCTCGCCGACTCGGCACCAGAGGTCCGCCGACGAGCATGCGAGCTCAGCGTCGGGCTCCCCGCGGTCGACTTGCAGCCGCTGCTCGCCGATCCCGAACCCCTTGTCGTCGAGGCCGCGGCGTGGGCGGTTGGCGAGCGCAGGGATGCCGGGGTCATAGCCACCCTGGCCCGAGTCGCGACCGAGCACGACGACCCGCTCTGTCGCGAGGCCGCCGTCGCCGCCCTGGGTGCCATCGGCGACGATCGGGGGCTTCACGCCATCCTGGCTGCCCAGGACGATCGTCCCACGGTCCGCCGGCGAGCCGTCATCGCCCTGGCGCCCTTCCAGGGCTCCGCCGTCGACGCCGCTCTCGAGCGGGCCCGACAGGATCGTGACTGGCAGGTGCGCCAAGCGGCGGAAGACCTGCTCGACGAGTCCACCGGGCGGTGACCCAGGGGGACCGTTGAACGCTCGGTCAGCGTTCCGAGCTGATGAACATCGCCTTCAGCGAGTCGAAGGAGTCGAGACACCGCCCGGCCCCCAGGACGACCGTCTCGAGGGGCGTGTCCACGAGATGGACCGGCAGCGCCGTCTCGTCGCTGAGTCGCCGGCTCATGCCCTGCAGCAGGCCACCACCGCCGACGAGGTGGATGCCCTGGAGGATCAGATCCTGCGCCAGCTCGGGCGGGGCCTGGCCGAGACACCGCAGCACCGACTCGGCGATCGCTCCCACGGGCTCCTCGGTGGCCTGGCGGACCTCGTTCGCCGAGAGGATGACCGTCTTCGGAAGCCCGGACATGAGGTCCCTCCCCCGCACCTCGGCCTTGATCTCCTCCTCCATCGGGCACGCCGATCCGATCGCCATCTTGATCTCCTCGGCGGTATGTTCGCCGACGGCGATGCCATACTCCCGGCGGATGTAGGTCTGGATGGCGGCGTCGATGTCGAAGCTGCCGACGCGGATGGCTTGCAGGGACACGATGCCCCCCAGGGCGATCACCGCGGTCTCGGTGGTACCTCCGCCGATGTCGACGACCATGTTCCCGACCGGCTCGTGGATCGGCAGGCCCGCACCTATGGCGGCAGCCATCGGCTGCTCGATGAGGTACGCGCCGGCCGCTCCGGCTCGCTTGGTCGCCTCCTCGACGGCTCGGCGCTCGACGGCCGTGATGGCGGAGGGCACGCAGATCAGCACGCGCGGACGGTTGAACCGAGAGGTCCCGGCGCGGTGGAGCAGCAGCCGCAGCATGCGCTGAGTGATGTCGAAATCGGTGATGGCACCCTGTCGGAGCGGGCGCACGGCGACGATGTAGCCCGGCGTGCGCCCGATCATGTTCCACGCCTCGTGGCCCATGGCCAGCACATCCTGGGTCCTCGAGTTCAGGGCGATGACCGTGGGCTCGTTCATCACGATGCCCCGCCCGCGGCTGATGACGAGGGTGTTCGCCGTCCCGAGATCGATGGCAAGGTCCCTAGCCAGGCCACGCCCTCCGATGCCGTCTTGCCTTGCGTGACCCTACATCCTCGGGGGCCAGGGCTTGCAGGCCCCGAGAGAACTCCTCGACACCGGATTCCACCGACGTGGGCCGCCGGCCACGGGCGGCGATGACGAACGACACGAGCAGCACCAGTATCACCGGCACCGCCACATACAACAGGTTGGTCACGTCACCACTGCTCCTGCTCCCCCACCGTTCTCAGGCCCGCTCCGCCACCCCGACGACATCACATGCGTCGGAGCCCCACTCGACACCTCCCGACCAACTCTCACGCTTCCAGATTGGGACCGTCGCCTTGAGCGTATCGATGCAGAACCTCGCAGCGGCGAACGCCTCGGCCCGATGGGGGGTCGACGTCACCACCAGCACCGACGCCTCGGTGACGGCAAGCGTTCCCACTCGGTGAATCAGCACGACGCGGCCGAGACCGTCCCAACGGTCCCGAGCGGCTCTGGCGACGGCGCCCAGCCGGGGCTCGACCTGCTCGGCATAGGCCTCGTACTCGATGCCGGTCACCCCGGGACGGCCCTCGGCGTGGTCGCGCACGGTTCCTACGAAATTGACGACCGCGCCACACTCAGGTCGCACGGCCCACTCCAGCGCCGCCTCCAGGGGAAGTCGGTCGGCCGTCAGGGCCACCCAATCATCGCCACTCGGCGGGGGTTTCACACCCATATGCTACGGCCCACGGGGGGGTGGCGATGCCTCTTGGGGGCATCTCATCGATATTCTCGGATTGATGACCGTCGAGAGCGGGGACTTCGACGACGATCACGACGGTCCAGCGTCGGAGGACCCGCCCAGCCGCCCGTGGCTCCCGCCGGATGACCGGCTGTGGCGACACCCGTCCGAGCTCCGGAGCTCGGGCACCCAGCCCACGGGCAGTCGGGGCGTCCCGGCCCGGTGGTGGCGTCAATCCGGAGGTCGTCTCTGGACGCGAGCCCTGCTGGGCGGTGTGGTGGGCGGCGCGCTGGTGGCCACGGGCGTCGTCACGGGTGTGAACTGGCTCGGCCCGGCCAGGACCGCCAGCACGGGTGGCAGCGGCGGCCAGACGGGTACCCCCGTGACGACAGCGGCCGCCATCGTGCCCTCGTCAGGCAGTCAGCCAGCTCAGAGCCACACCGCCATCAGCGCCGGTCCCACCCTGATGGGAATGGTGGCGAAGGTGTCGCCGGCGATCGTCGGCGTGAGCGTGGCCACCGCAAAGGGCCACGTGCGCGGGTCGGGTCTGGTCTTTCGCAGCGATGGGATGATCCTCACCGTGGCCCGACTGCTCGCCGGGGCAATGGGCATCAGCGTGATCACGTCCAGCGGCCAGCAGGAGGCGGCCTCGGTCGTGGGCGAGGACGCCGACGATGGCGTCGCCGTCCTCCGGGTGGGTCATCAGCTG